>JBDRTM010000578.1:0-11753 GCA_043824065.1 Planctomycetota bacterium
TACAGGCGGGGACAAAAACTTCTGCTAATGAACACAAGCTTAATTTGACGAAAAATCATATATATGAAGATCCCGACTTTCTTATTATTCAGAGGTTTAGCCGTTGTTATTGCGGTTTTGACTGCCTCTGCGTTTTCAGGGTGTCAGCCAGCCGAAATCCAGCAGCCGCTAAAGCCGGTGTTCTTCCCGGCCGCGCCTGATAAGCCCCGGCTTCAATTCCTAAAATCGTTCTCAAGCGCCGAAGACCTTGGTGCTCCAAAACCAAGTGCTTTCGAGAGGTTCGTACTCGGCGAGCCTGAAACAAAGGATGCTATTGTAAGGCCTTACGGGATAGCAATTTTCGAGGGAAAATTGTACGTCTGTGATGTCGGCAAAGGAATGGTTGAGGTGCTCGACCTTGAGAATCGCACGTTCGGCTATTTGACGAAAGAACGGCGATTGATGAATCCGGTGAATATATACATTGACGACGATGGCACGAAATATATAGCCGACCCAACGGCCGGCTCGATATTTGTTTTCGATAAGGACAATAACTTGGATGCCGTACTTGGCAGGGATTTGAAAATCAAGCCCGTTGATGTAGTTGTTCGTGAACAAAGATGCTACGTTACCGATTCTAACAGTAACCAGGTTGTTGTCTTTGATAAGACCACAGGTAAAGAGATGGCTCGCATAGGCAAAAAAGCTGACGAGTTTACACCTATGAGAGAGTTGCCTCAGGGACAGTTCTCGCTTATCAGTAATCTGGCTCTGGATCAACAAGGCAATATCTACGTTACTGATAAAGCTGGAGGCCGAATAACAAAGTTTGATAAATTCGGAACGTTTCAACAAATTGTTGGCTGGTTGGACACCAGTATTCACGGCTTTGTCAGACCGAAAGGTATAGCCATTGATAAAGAGGACAGGATATGGGTGGTGGACGCCGCAACAGATGTCGCCAAAATATATAATCAACAGGCCCAGCTCCTGTTGTTTTTCGGTCTGCAGGGCAATGAACCCGGCATGATGAATTTGCCGGCAAAGATCGTACTGGACTATGATAATGTAGAATTGTTCCGACAGTATGCTGTCGAGGGTGCAAACATAGAATTCTTGGTTCTGGTTTCAAACCAATTAGGTTCGAATAAGATCAGTGTCTATGGCTTCGGCAGCTTTCCTCTGCAGGAAAAGACGGTAGAAGAAGCAACTAAGCTGGTTTTAAAACCTGAATCAGAAGATGAATTGGGACGGAAGATGGGTAAGCTTCCGGCCTCGACGAGGACAGAGCCTAAGAAAACAAACGACCAGCAGCTTGAGCAGAAAAGAGAAATTGCTGAGCTTTATTACAGCAGCATGGCATTTTACCGCGCCGGCCAGCTCGAGAAAGCCCGCGAAGGTTTGGTGAAAGTGTTAAACAGTGACTCAATTCCACCCGTGATGGCAAGAACGATAAAAAACTATCTGGCGGATATCGACAATACTTTAGCCAAGAGAAAAAGCACTCGACCTTGATGAAAATAGACGAGCTTCGAGTCTCCAGGGCGAGCATCGATACTCCGCAGTCCCGTAAGGGACGCCTTGCGGCGGATGCCTTACGGCAGAGCATCGACAATCTTAAACGAACAAGGTATCTTAAAAAATGGGATTGCAGAAAACTGAAAGTGTAGAAGCTGGTTTGTCGATGTCGAAGCTGGTATCTCCGCAGTCCCGTAATCCCGTCAGGGATGCCTTGCGGCAGGGACGCCTTGCGGCGGATGCCTTACGGCAGAAATCGAAGGCTGGAAACCGGAGTTGGCTATACGCGCATACCCAAGACGGTCATCCCAGACCTACATCAATCGGGTTAATGCTGCTCGTCTTTTTTGGAGTACTTGTTGTAAGCTGTGATGAGGTTGAGCATTATAAAACTCTGACATTCTTCTTTGACGGGGTTCCGCCCTTGGGGCAAGAGGGGCTGCAAGAAGAGCTTATCAACTCCAATTTTCAGGAGTCCACCCAGACACGTCCAAAGCAGCTCTGGTATGTACATGAGCCTCAGAAGGATTGTACGCTCTGTCATGGCAAGCGAAAGCAGCAAAGAGGGTTTTCTCTTCAAGTGCGCCTAACTGCGCCGGTACCAAAGTTATGCTATGGCTGCCATGCCGACTATACCGTATCGGCATCGTTTGTTCACGGGCCTGTGGCGGTTGGCCAATGCCTGTTTTGCCACAATCCGCACAAGAGCAAGACCGAGCATCTGCTGAAAGAACCAGAACCCAAGCTTTGTTATCTATGCCACGACATTAACACGGTCGAATTAATACCCGCTCATTTCACAAACCAGCAATTTGCATGCACCGGCTGCCACAACGCTCACGCAAGTCCGGTAAAAGCTCTTTTGAAAGGGGCTTCTTCCCAGACGAATAACGAGCTTAATAGAGCCAAAGCAATCAACAAAGCTATCCAAGACCATATACAGGTTGCGAAGGAACAAAACGAAAAAGAATTTTTCGACCGAGCAGAAACAACAAGCACAACCGGACTCGAAAGAAAGAGCTTGCTTCAAGTCTTTAGGACTGTTAGCAAATTAGTTGAGCAGGGCGAAATACAAAAGGCCAGGGCGCACCTGGAAAAGTTCAAGGACAGTAGTGCTTTCACCAATGAAGAACGGAAAAAAATTGTACAAGTGCTCAAGCTAATGGATATTGCAATGCACAGCATGGCTTACGCCATAACAACGACCGAAGGAGAGCTTGAAAAGGTCAAACACCAAAGACCTGTGACTGAGGAGAAGCTGAAAGAGCCTCCAGCAGACCCTGAGAAAAGCAACAATCAACCGAGTAAGCGTAAAAAAGAAATTGCTGAGCTTTATTACCGCAGCATTGAGTTTTACCAAGCTGGTCAACTGGAAAAAGCCCGGGAAGGTTTTGTTAAAGTTTTGAAGAGCGGTTTAGCTCCAGCGCCAATAGCAAAAACAATAAGAGGTTATGTGGTGGACATAGATAATACTTTGGCCCGAACAGCAAAGCCTCCAAATTCAGAGCCGTAGCCGAGATTAAGGAGCCTGAAAGCATTGCTGAACCGACGATACAGTAACACAAGGGACAAAGGGACGCTTAGGCTGGTGTTTGCAAGAAGAATACTCTGGGGCCTTGCATTTTGCAGTATAAGCGGGATTTCTCTTACAGGGTGCAGCGTTAATGTTGGCGGCAAACAGCGCCCTCTTGTAAGACATGATAGAATTCAAGGTGAGTTAGAGATGGTAGCTGAGAGGCGTACAGATGAGCAAGGGGTCAGTGGAAATGAACGCGAAAGCAAAACGAAAGTGTTTGAAGAAAGAATAAGACTGAAAACAAAGGGTGATATATATCATCCGGATTTTTTATTCTATAGCGCTGCTCTTGGTTTAGGGCTTGCCCAGCAAAGAATTAGCTCAGATGAAGAGTCCGGCAGAGATAGCGAATCACTTAATGATTACAACATATTCGCTCAATTGTTGCGGGCAAAATCATTCCCGACGACCTTTCATGCGAGTAAGTCGGAAGATTTAATCTCCCGGCAGTTCTTAGGGTCTTTGAGAACCGATAGAGAAAACAGGGGGGCATCACTATCGCTGCGGTCCAAGGATTGGCCTATGACATTCCAATACACTGCCAGCGAAACCAGTCAGGATGAATTAGCTACACTGGCCAGGGACTTCTTTGACAGGGATGAAGAGCGGTTAAGATATTCTGTAACTCATAATTTTAGTGAATTATCGCATATGAGTTTTGATCTGGACAGAACTGAGGTTTCGCAACGAAGCCTGGGTGTATCACAAAATACAGAAACAGAAAGATATACTTTATTGCACGATTTAATGTTTGGTAGTGACGAGCAACATAGGCTTGATTCTTTTCTTAATTTTGTTGACCAGTCCGGCTCTTATGATTACACGAACTGGCAGTGGGAAGAACGCTTAAGACTGCAGCACTCACCCAGCTTCCTGACCAACTACAACCTGAGATTTTCGGATTACAAACGAGAGACGCTCAGGAACAGAGAAACTCGTGGCCGGGCCGGCTTCGAGCACAGGTTATATGAAAGCCTGGTTACGACAGCAAATTATTTTGCCTCAAAGACTGACCTTGACGCCCAGGGTGATATTACTCAACATGGCGGTACGCTTGCTCTTAATTACCGAAAGAATAATCCCTGGGGTACATTGCTCAGCACATATACGGCAAGTCTTACCGAAAGCAAGCAATCAGGAGGCAGTGGCACAGGAATCGTGATAGATGAATCGCATAATGCCACAGAGCTGATTCCCGTAGAGCTTGACAGGGTTAATATTGACATATCTACCATTAGGGTTAAAAACAGTATCGGAGATCTGTACCTGGAGAACTGGGACTACCGAATTACCGAGGCCAACGGTAGAGTAAGGTTGGAGATACTAATACCTGGTGACGGAATTGTCCCGGAATTTACTGAAGGTGAGGAATTCTTCGTAGATTATAACTTCTTTATCGAGCCCGAAAGAGAGGAAGATACCCTTCGTCAGAACTTCACGCTCAAGGAGCGGTTCGACAACGGCCTGTCTTTGTACTATTCTCATCGGCGACAAGATGAAGACGTCAGCTCGTCCATCACCGAAATTACACCCGATGAGTTCACAGTCAATACGATTGGCACCGATTATACTAACAAAGGTCTCTTTTTGCAGGCCGAGTACAGCGAAGAAGACTCGACTCAGATCCCCTCAACAGGTAAAAAGCTGCAAGGCAGATATAGCTGGCCTATAGACAGCGATACAAGGATAAGCGTACGGGTCTTGAATCACTGGCTGGATTTTGACGAGCCGGATGAGCGGGATGTTGTGCTGTTCAAAAGTGGTGCCGAGATATTTAGTAGATTGACGAACGAGTGCAGTATTTCTGCTCGCGCCGATTATCGGGATGAGGACGATACGAGGTTCGGAGCAACCAGAGGGTTTCAATTTAACTCTGAAGTTCAATACAACTTTCGCCAGCTGAGCATTACCACAGGGATCGAGTTCAACTCACTCAATCGTAGAGATGATGAAATCGATGGCAGTTTTCTATATTTCCGGCTCAAACGCTCCTTCTAATTAAGACAAGGAAATGTAAAATATGGTTGCGAAAGAGAAAATGTCTGAAGAACATGTCATCTTTGTGAAATTATACGTTTTGGGGCTTGTGCTGCTGTCATTCTGCAGTGGATGTGGCAGTCAGGGTAAGTTAGCCTTCCCACCCGATACGCTGCTTGTCTGGCCCAAGCCACCGGAAAGGCCTTATATCAGGTACGTCGGGACAATATCGACGGAAACTGACTTGAAAAAGGAAGTTTCGTGGACACAGGGATTAGGCGAGCTGCTTTTTGGTAAGAAGGAAACGGGTGTTCTTGTTGCCCCTTATGCCATTGCAATTGACCAGGACAACAGACTGTTTGTAACTGATACTGCAGGTGCAGTAGTTCATGTGTTCGACCTAAATACGCGCACATATAAACAGTTTGCAGACCTGGAGGGACAAGAAAAACTGTTGAAGCCCGTCGGCCTGGCAATAGTTGACAATTGGATTTATGTTGTCGATAGCATACTACGCAAGGTTTGTGTTTTTGACAAGAACGGGAAATTCATATTTTCTTTTGGAAGTGAACGGTTCATAAGGCCGTCCGGCATTGCCTATTGGCAAGACGGTAGAACAGTGTATGTGGTGGACACGGCCCGCCATACTATAGATGTATTTACCAGGGAGGGTAAGTTCATCCAGCAAATCGGTTCGAGAGGTTTGGCTCCGGGAATGTTTAATTTTCCAAGTCACTTGTGGCTCGACAAAAGCGGAAAATTATATGTTAGTGATACTTTGAACTATAGAATTCAGATATTCACAAGTCCCGTAAGTCCCTTAAGGGACGCTGCGCGGGATACTGCGTATGAACGAAAGTTCCTCAGAATGTTCGGCCAACAAGGAGACCGACCGGGCAACTTTGCTCATCCGTGCGGCGTTGCCACAGATGGTTATGGTAACATCTATGTTACAGACCGTCAGTTTGAAAATGTGCAGATCTTCGACCAGCAAGGCCGTATACTTATGGCTTTTGGACAGGAAGGAACACAGGCCGGACAGTTCTGGCTGCCGGCCGGAATCTTCATAGACAGCCGCAATAGAATTTATGTTGCCGACTCATTTAACAAAAGAATCCAGATATTCGAACTTGTGGAGTAAGTCATAAAATGAAAATCAAATGGACTGATTTAATAAAGCTACTGGTAGTTATCACCGTAGGCCGCTCAACAGCCATAGCTCAGATTGATGGTTCGCCGCACGACTTGACGGCAGTGGCCGGCGGAAATACTTGTAGTTTCTGTCACACCCCGCACGGAGCTCTAACCGGGACCCCGCTATGGAGCCACAAACTTTCCACGGCTGTTTACAATATCTACCAAAGCTCATCGTTGGAGGCTAATATCGGCCAGCCTACCGGTTCCAGTAAACTATGCCTCAGTTGTCATGACGGCACCGTAGCTTTGACCGAATCGATACGCAGCAGCTCCTCCGGCGGCACTTATATAGCTCCAGGCGCTGCAAACCTCGGGACCGATTTGTCGGACGACCACCCAATCAGTTTTGTTTACTCTGCCGCACTGTCAGCAGAAGATGTCCAGATACGTCCACCTTCGGCTTTGCCCGAACAGCTCGAACTCGATAGGTCGAGCGAGCTACAATGTACCACTTGCCATGAGCCTCATGATAACCGGTACGGCAACTTCCTGGTGATGCCTAATCACCGCTCAAGAATGTGTGTGTCCTGCCACGATTTATCTGGATGGATACTTTCAACCCATGAGAGCTCAAACGCCTTGGCTTCTGTCGCAAATGATTCATATCTGCAAAGTAGTGGGTACGCCACAGTCGCGGAGAACGGCTGTCTAAGCTGTCACAAACCACATTCCGCCGGTGGATACGAACGGCTGCTCCATTTCGCCAGGTCAGAAGACAACTGTCTGAGCTGCCATGATGGCTCGGTGGCAAATACCAATTTGAGGTCCGCTCTTTCCAAATTCAGTCGGCATGACGTGGCTCGGTATGAAGGTATCCATGACCTGAAGGAATTGCCGACAGCAGCAGCAAGACATGTTGAGTGTGTTGATTGTCACAATCCGCATGCCACCCAGGATAAACTCGCACAGGCCCCGGTCGTACCTGGTGTGATGCAAGGGGTTTCCGGCGTAACGGTCTCCGGGGGTGTTATACAGCAGGTTCAGTACGAGTATGAGGTGTGTTTCAAATGTCACGGGGACAATTCGAGCCGGCTTCAGTCCACGATTACCAGGCAAATAACTCAAACGAATACGCGGTTAGAATTTGACCCGTCCAGTCCCTCTTTTCATCCCGTTGTTTCGCAGGGGGTAAATCAAAACGTTCCGAGTCTGAATCCGCCAATGACTGTTGCAAACATGATATATTGTACCGACTGCCACAGCTCAAGTGGTGACTCAGGTGCCAAAGGTCCTCATGGGTCGGATTATTCACCATTGCTCGCCCATAATTATGACACATCCGATTACACTTCTGAAAGTGAATTTGCATACCGGCTTTGCTATAAATGTCATAGTCGAAATAGTATTCTAAATGATGAAAGTTTCCCAAAGCACAGGAAACATCTGCTGGAACAAATTCCATGCTCAGCATGTCATGATGCTCACGGCATTAGTTTAGCCCAGGGAACAAGGCTTAACAACACCCACTTGATAAATTTTGATTCAACTATTGTGCAGGCCGATACAAATGGACGTTTGGAGTTTAAAGATACCGGTGTATTTCACGGCCAATGTTACTTGGAGTGTCATAACAGCCCGCATTCACCAAATGAGTATTGAGTTCGTTTTGAACACATAAAAATTGTTGACCGAAAGTGTAGTACTCTGTCAAATTTGATTTGATAGCTTAGACAGATTCAAGCTTGACAGACTAATAGGGCTGCTCAGCATAGAAAGAAAAAAGGGCTGGTAATGAAAACTGCCAGCCCATATTCATTGGTTATTAAGATAGATCCGGTTACGGCCGAACCTTACCGGTCATGTCCGCCCCGAGATCTGCCAAGCTATCGTACAAGACCTGTATGACGTACTTGCCGTTGTGGGCAAAAGCGCCTGGGTCCTTCACAACATAAATGTAATTGTAATAAGCTCTATTCATCTTGTTGCTTAGCTTCTTCCATGAGGACATCATAAGCATATCCGGCCCCAAAATCTTTATTCAAGACAATCATTCCTTCAAATGTGACAATCTCACCAAGGCTGACTTCATCCTGGGTTGTGATCGTTAAATCGTAGTTCCCTGAGCCGCTTGTACCATCTTGAAGGTGAACCCAATTCCTTCCCATGATCGCTCGATTGACTTTTGTGACTTGCCCCTTTATCAGAACAGTTTTATTGGCATAAGAATCTCTGTTGGAAAACAGCTCGCCAATTGATATCCCACCCTCAACTGGTTCAATCGAAATCTCCTTCTTGTCTATGGCAGGTTTCATTCGATGAGGAATTTCTTCAGACTGTTTACCGGAAGAGGGCAACGGTTCATTGTCAGCAATCTTATCAACAAAATAGATCGTCTCAAATGTTCTCTGCAAATCCTTGCTTTCAAAGTTTTTCATCGCAAGGCCACCTGCAAAGGAAAACGTTTCTCCTACTTCTATTTCTCTTTTAGTAATGGCAATCCAAAAATCACTATCTTTTTCTTTCACGTTTAAATACGTGTAGGCTCTGGCCTGAATGACCTCCTGAACCACTACCGTGTGGACATTGGCACCAGCACTGCTCTGCTGTGGCGGTTGGACATACTGTTCTTGCGGTTCTTCCTCTTTTTCTCGACAAGAGAACAACAAGAAAGCTGTCAAAACCGATATTGCTGTTAACGTAAGCTTCATATTGTATCCTTCGGAATATTTCTAATCATCTTCTTTAAGCACCATAATAATGTAATCTGACATTTCCCAGATAAACGGCTAGAGACCATAACTTTCTCCCTATGATAAGTATAATTTTAGAAAATTGAACTTGAACTGTCAAGATTCTTCTGTTCCAAAGCCGCTTTCTCAAAAATTTGCACGTAAACAGGGATTTTTATGCCCCGGACTTCTTCCAATTCCTGCTTTTGGGCAGACCTTGACCGCACTCATCATCATAAATTCAAGTTCTTCAGCAACTTTACACATCAGCCATATACAATGGGCACAGGTTTCAATCGCCTGATTCGCTCAAGGATTTCGCGATTGAGGAGCGGACGAAGATGGCGTGAAGATGAGATGTAAAACCGGTGAGTTATTTTTGCACTACGACTTACCCTCGGCTATGCCTCCAAGTGCGAATGTTCTGGACGATCTGCGGTTCGATCTTGCCCTCGGCCAAATAAAACTGGGACCACCTTTGGGGCAGCCCCAGTTTTATTACTTATCTAACTTTCAATGCTACGCAGCTTACTGCAGAGCCGCAATAGACGCGTTTAGCAAGGCTCTGGTGTAAGGCGGGTTGTGGGCGCCAGAGCTGGCATCCTCAACGGCGATAAAGATATAGTTCCAGAGGGCTTGGGCCTCTGCAGCGGGATAGGTCCCGACAACCGGATGTCCATCATGGTACAGACCCTTGGCTTCCAGCAGATCGTGAAGCTGTGTGATCAGTTCTTGGATCGCAGCCTGCGCACCGTCGATGTCGTCTTCCGGGGCGTGGCATTCGTCGCAAGACGACTCAACTGCCTCAAAAGTGTGAACCATATCTGGGCCAATGTGGCAGGCAACGCAGGTATCACCCACCAACCTGTAGTGGAAACTGGGGACGCCTGCAACGTCGCCTGCGCCGCCTGTACCGAGCAGCATTGCGCTCTGCGGGCCGTGGTGGGGGCCCCAGTGCGTGCTGGTGACGCGGATATTGTCGTTGGGATCCGCTGCAGCAATCTGTCGGCGTGGCTGGTGGCAGGTGGCGCACAGGTTGCCCTTACCGCCATCAAACATAAGCTCGCCAAAAGCGTAGAGATTCACCGGGGCGGTGGTCTCCAAGGCCCAGTCCGCAACGGTGTAGCTGGTGTGAACCTGGTGGCAGGCGCGGCAGTCTTGGCGGGTTACGTCTACTACATCCGTAAACTCGTTCGGTTTCTGTCCCGCAGCAACCATGGCGCTGAAAGATGCACCGGAGTGGCAAGCTGTGCAGGATCCTCTACCGCCGGCATAAGCAGCAGCCGTACCGGTCGCATGGAGGGATTTTTCCCAGGCAAATTGTTTCCCGGTGATTACTGTCGTGTCCTTGTGGCAGGCCATGCAGTCAGTTACTTGTACTTGAGCGAACACACTCGAAGTGCCCACCAACAGGACGACAAGGGCGAACATTAGAGCTAATCTTGTTCTTGTTTGCATCGCATTCTCCTTTAAATTGTTTTTCTTTTCTGCAGATTTGTGCACAAATCTCAGTGTTTGTTGGCTGTTACATGTGAATTATCAACATGCTAAGCCGAATCTTCTCAGCACTATCTCGGGGGACACCACCTCCTTATACAAATTTGGTGTTGTTACTTCTATTGGTTTAACAAACAATCTTCTATTGGTTAATCAAACAATCTTCAAGCTACAGAAATAGACATTCTCTGTGCCCAGGGAAATAGACAACCTCCGAGCCCAGTAAAAGAGAGCAAACAGCATACCACAACGCAGAGATTTGCCGAGGGCCATGTTAGAATTCGTCATAACTTGGTGTTATCAATGTACTTAGCAATAAATCGCTTTGTGGAAGAAAGAAGATCTGGAAACCAGTCTTTCTTAAAACCGAGAAAAGAACCGCCTGTAAATTCCCATTCATGGGAGCACTCGACATCGCGGGTTTTCAAGAGGCCGCCGATAGGCTGCGCCAAGGGGTATGCTCTGTGATGAAGAGGGTGACGTGTCAACCTTAATGCTTATGAAAACAAACGGGGCCTATACCGAATCATTCGCTATAAGCCCCGAATCGACCAAATCTACTACATTAACCACACAATCTTAATTAACACCTAAATCCCGGCTTAAGGTGCCGGTTCCGGCGGCGGAGGATACAGACGAATATCATCAAAGTACATCATACCTGAACCACCAGCCTGCGGATTATTCTTATTACCAAGACCAAGGGCAATCGTATTGACATTGGCCAGGTTCACGCCCTGGTCGGCAAATGCCTGCAAATCGATATTCCATTGCGTCCAGGTGCCTATCTGTGCTGCATTAGGATTATCGTGATTGACCACTGCACTGCCATTGAGGGCAACATACAACGTCTCAGCAGCGTTAGCCGAATCGCCTCTGAACCAAATCGTTAATGTGCTAACACCATTCTCGGTCCAGTCACGCGGATAAGTCAACGTCAAAGTTGCCTCAGAGTACCCAACACTGTTGTCGTAGTAAAGCGGCATCGACTGGTTGCCTCCGTGAACGATAATTTGCTCGGCAAATGGAGGATTATCAGAACCAACAAGAGAACCGTTTGTCGGGTCGTCGTATCCGTCCAACCACACGTTAAATATCCTGTTGCTATCGGGGTCGGCGGGGTCAAGGTCGTTGTAGGACTCAAAATCGTCCACGATAAGGAAGTTAGCGGTCGTGAAGCTCCAGAGGATGCCTGTCCACGGACTGTCTGGATTGGTGTTATTGACCTCATCAATCCTCCAGTAGTAAGCAGTATCCCACTCAAGCATTCCGGGGTCATAGCTCTCAGAGCCAAGGTCCCTGGTGCCTTTATACTCCGGCGAGCCGGTATCGGCATT
>JBDRTM010000579.1:0-6302 GCA_043824065.1 Planctomycetota bacterium
AAACTTACGCATGGCTAAACTCCTTATTAAATGCATCCAACAAAACTGTTTACCTGGCACCATTGCCGTTATGAGCTTCGCTCTTTATCATTCAGTATCGCTCTTTAGCAACCCTCATTGCAAATGTCCGCTGCCTTTGCAGCCTTGCCAGAAAAGGCTTTTGCAAAATGACAAAACTTTGAAACAACCCTAAAAAGGGCTTGACTGTGCTGCGAATGGCCAATACTATATCGGCAAATCAATACTATGTCAAGGCGATTGTGGATTTTACTATTGCATACGTAAATGTTTATAACAAGGAGTTGCAATGGCTTCTATCATTGTAATGACAGGGACCCAAAAAGGTCACTATTACCCACTTGGCCATCGGACAAATGTGGTCGGCAGGGATGAAGGACTTTTGATACAGATTCTTGACGAGCACATTTCCCGCAAGCACATGCAGATAGGTTTCGACAAAGACAAGGGGCAGTATTACGCGCTCGATATGAAGAGCAAACACGGCGTATTTATCAACGGCAGCAAAATTGATGATGAAGCGGCTTTAGCTGATTGCGACCAAATCCATATCGGCCAGTCCGACCTGCTGTTCACAGAAAAAGACTTCGCCGACGGTGAAAGTGCACTGTCCTACTACAAGAAAGTCGGGGAGCGAATACGTCCTACAATGATTGATTGAGATATTCGGCAGCTTAGAATGCTACTCCGCGTAGTAGCGCGATACGTAGCACGAGATTATTCTTCTTTTTTGGGCTTTAGCAGGCTTTTTAGACCTTCGGTAATCCCTTTGCCTATATCTTCCGTACTTTTGATAATTTCTTCGCCAATGCCCTCTCTACCTTCGATGATGCCCTTGCTTAGGTCTATGGTTTTACCCAGAGCTGAGGTTATTGGATCGACTATCTCTTTTGGCAGGACCCCAACGCCCTGTTTGGCCACGCCATGTGCAATGGCTAATAAAATTTTGCCTGACAAAGCGGCCGTATCTAACTTATTGTCACCGCCCAAGTTTGTCATCCTGATAGGAGAAAGTTTCAGTGTAACGGTGTCGACCTTTCCGGGAACCGGCAGCAGCTTCATCTGAACCGTCACATTCGACATCTCAAGATTGTCTATATGCAGTTTTTTCCCCGATGTTTGGTCATCTTTCGAGCCGCTGTGTATTGCGGCTATTACATCCTGGAGGTTGTTGCCGGAAATGCCCCGCTGTTCAAGAACGACATTTACGCCGTCGAGCTTGATTTCTTTTATATTAACAACATCGCTTAAAAGTGACTTTACATCAATTTCGATTTCAGCGTTTTTCAATTCGAGCAGCTTGTCATGCTGGTAACCCGGCGGATTGTTAATCAAAAGATTTTGCAAGGCGAGCTTTCCGGCCATAATCGAAAGGTCAACGTTACTTACGCTCACCCCGACATTTAAGGTTTTGGTCGCTGCGGTCTCAATCCCCACCCTTACAGCATAATCGGCGAAGAGATTAACGGCCACCACAGCAAGAACAATTAAAATCAGCCCAGCACCCAAAACGGAGCGCACAACGAAGTGCTTTTTTTGGTGCTGGGTCATCCTTCAAGCCTTTCAAATATTCCGTTCACAAACCAGTAAAGTTTGTGCCTGTGAAAGAAAGTAACAGACTTAAATAGTATCTGCTGCGGAAAACAAAAACCGACGATGCCGCCCCTGCCCCTGCTTCCGCAGGGGTAAACTTGTCCCCGCGAAAGCGGGGAGCAGGGATCCAGGGCGAAAAAGCTGGATTCCCGCTGGAGTTTATCCCGCACACGATGCGGGGCGGGAATGACAAATATTGTTTCCGCAACAGGATTTAAATACTTTGCCGGGTAATTTTTGCGCCGATTGGATTTAGCTTTTCTTCGATTTTTTCGTAGCCGCGGTCGATATGATAGACCCTGCTGACAATAGTAGTTCCCTCAGCAGCCAACCCGGCTAAAACCAGCGCCGCCGATGCCCGCAGGTCCGAGGCCATCACCGGAGCAGCTATTAGTTTTTTTACGCCGGCCACAATCACAGCGGGGCCTTCCTTGCGCAAATTCGCTGCCATCCGGCTCAACTCTGCAACGTGCATAAACCTGTCGGGAAAGACCTTCTCGATTATGACGCTATTGCCATCGGTAAGTGACAAAAGAACCATAAACTGAGCCTGCAAATCGGTGGGGAAACCGGGATATGGCTGAGTGGTAATATCGGCAGGTCTGATGGGGCCCGTGCGGGTAACGACACAACCATCACCATCGGCATCAACCGTTACGCCGATATTTCTTAACCTGTCAACGACGGCCATCATATCATCGAGCCGACAGTTTTTCAGCCGCAGCTCGCCTGCTGTGATGGCGGCGGCGGCCATAAAGGTTCCGGCCTCGATCCTGTCCGGAATTACCTCAAACTCAACCGGCTGCAACTGTTTAACCCCTTCGATAATCAATCGAGGCGAGCCAATACCTGTTATCCTCGCACCCATTTTGTTTAAACAGTTAGCCAAATCCGTTATTTCCGGCTCACAGGCCGCCGATTCGATGACCGAACGACCTTTCGCTAATGTTGCAGCCATTAGCACATTTGCGGTCCCCAGGACGGTCGAGCCGAACGGCCCACCCATAAAAATATCTTTTCCTCTCAAACCATTCGGAGCTTCGGCGATGATATAGCCGTTTTTAAGATGGATTTGTGCTCCAAGCTCCTGCAGGCCCCTGATGTGAAGGTTGACCGGTCTGTCACCAATTGCACATCCACCGGGCATTGAAACCTCCGCCCTGCCGCAGCGGGCGAGCAGCGGACCGAGTATGCAAATACCAGCCCGCATCCTGCGGACAATCTCATAGTCGCCCACCGGATTATCAATTACCGTCGAGTCTATGCACAAATCACCGTCCGGCCCTCGCGTGAGCTTACAGCCCAGCTGGCGAAGCAATTTACCACATACCGAAATATCAGAAAGATACGGCACTGATTTAAGAGACGATTCGCCGGGGGCCAAAATGGTAGCAGCCATTATCGGCAGAGAAGCGTTTTTTGAGCCGTTTATACTAACACTGCCGGAAAGTCGAACCGGCCCTTCGATGTGAAATATGTCCATAATTTATTGACTATTTACTATTGACTATTTACTATTGAAAGTGCCTAAAGTGACACGTAAGTGTCATCCTGAGGCGAAGCCGAAGGATCTGGCCAACAAAACAGAGATTCTTCACTTCGCTGCGCTTCGTTCAGAATGACAGCAGAGCTGTCACTTTAGGCACTTTAGTATGTCAATTGTCAATAGTCAATGGAAAATAGTCAATGGAATTCGCTGAGACCATAACTGTAACGCATCTTATTTGCCTGGCGGGGCTTATATTATTTGCCCGCTGGCTGCTCAAAACATCTTTAGGCAGAAAGGCTTTGGCTGATTCCGTGCCCCGCCGAAATAATATGCCTGCTTATCTGCCCTTCGTGCCGCTGTTTATCTGCTTCGGGACCGTTTGGCTGATAACATCAATCACTCACAGAGTGTTTGGTGATTTGCAGGGCTGGCAGGGCAATTTTTTGGATAATCTGATTCTCTGCATCGGTGAACTGACGGCGATAGCCATAATTATTTTTCTGGCCAGAGTCCACTTTGCCCGGCGATTAAAGGGTTTCGGGCTAAATGTGAAAACGATGGTAAAGGATTTTTTCGCCGCTTTTGTGAATTTGCTCACAGTCTGGCCGCTCATAACGGCAGCGATAATACTAACGATGCTCTTCGGCGAGCATATTTGGGGCCAGGAATATCAAATGCAACAACACGAACAACTCAAACTGGTAACGGAATATCCGCAATTACCGCTTCGAATAATGATTTTTGTCGTTGCTGTGGTAATAGCATCTTTGTTCGAGGAGATGATTTTTCGAGGTCTTTTCCAAACAACGATACGCTCATACCTGGTGGCACGGCCATCTTGGCCGTGTTTTCACGGGCTGGAAGCCCGTGCCACCCGCGTAACGGATAGATACGGGGCGTGGGCTGCAATTCTAATTAGTTCCGGGTTATTCGCAGCCACACATGCAGATACCGGACACTGGCCGGCATTATTTGTGTTAGGTGTATGTTTAGGTTATGCTTATGAAAAGAGCGGCTCTCTGTTTCGGCCTATTTTTATCCACTCACTATTTAACGCAGCCAGCATAATTGCGGTCTTAAATCAATGAAGCAGGGGCAGCCCAATGTGGCTGCCCTGGGCAGGCACATAGGCCTGCCCCTTCACGGTAATTACGAGAGTCTGATTAGGGTTTACGTTATCGTCTTGTCTGCCCCGGGCTCAACCCAAATCGGGCTGGACCAGGCAACCTGGTTATTGGCCTGGGTCGCGCGTAGATAATACCAGTTCAGACCTTTGCCACGCTTGTCAGTCCTCGGGACTCCTTGCGGAGAAGCGTGCGTTTCCGCATCATCGGTGTCCAGGATTTTGTAGGACGTGTAATAGTGGTCGTGGAAAACTAACCGGTGAACCATAGCCGACTCCTTTGGAAAGTCGCCGGTGAACAGCATTTCACCACTTTGCGCCAACTGACTGAACGTTTGTGATAAGGACACGTTGGTCGGCTTACGCAGGGTAATTTTGACGCGAGTATCGGGGCCGCCACGTATTTTCAAAACTACGGCCTTGGTGGAAATATCCTCGAATTGCTGACGCAGAGCCGTGAAAGACTGCACACGAAGATGTTTGCCGGAGCGCTCAAGGATCTTGTCTCGGCGGGCTTCATCGAGCGGGCCGGACTGAAAGCAGGTCTGAACGTTTTCCAATAAGCCGCCATCCAAAGTGATATTAATATCCCAGTCACAGACCCGCGTCATATCCAGGGCAGGCCAGGGACCCCAGCCGTATTCGAACCGCAGGAGCACCGGCTCTTTCCAGCTTCCGGCGGTAGGTACACGGTCCATCGGAAAATCACGGTGAAGTACGCGGTTATTCTTCAGGATTTCAACCCTGTCGAGCTGGTCCCACCCCGTAACGGTAACGGCCAGCTCTCGCTGCCGGGCATAAGGCAATTCACTACCCATAAGCCGACCGTTCAGTCGAAAATCCAAAGCGATACGGTCGCCGGTAACAGCGTAGGTTCGCCGATTCCGAATGGCATCGAAAATCGCCTCTCGCGTCAATTCGGCAGCGAGCACGGCCGCCAGGCCTTCACGGTAGCCACCGGGAAAACCAAGATGGTCGTCCGTGCTGGCAATGACACCGAGGCGATAACCCTGGGCGAGGAAATGATGAAGTGTATTTCGGGTCCAGCGACCGCCTTCGGTATGGCGAATATATCCAGAGCACGCGCGGTCATGCTCAGCGTTGCCCCATTCGGAAAACATCTCGATGACGGGTGAGACATCAGGGTCAAGCCATGCAAGGTTGGCGCCGCGGTGGCCGAGGCGATTGGCCGGATGATGGGGGACCATAATTGCGTGGCGTTGTTTTGCAAAGCGCTGGAACTGGCGCAGGTCATCGAACCGGACATACTCGCCTTCGAGCGTTGGGAAGAGGATATGGTAATCGCCGAGACTGGTAGAATGCCACTCAAAGCCGGGTATGGTAACAAACTTGCCGGGCCGGTCGTACTTGCGTACTATTTGCAGGACTTCCGGCCAGCGTTTCTTTGTAACCTCAAACCCATCGAGCCATTTTTTCTCGATAT
This sequence comes from Planctomycetota bacterium, assembly GCA_043824065.1. Lineage (GTDB taxonomy): Bacteria > Planctomycetota > Phycisphaerae > Sedimentisphaerales > Anaerobacaceae > NIOZ-UU13. The sequence continues at coordinate 5,668 of JBDRTM010000579.1, forward strand.
TATTCTCGTAATGGCCAATATCATGCCAGTAGCCGTGCGGGGTAAAGGCAAAGAAATCGAGATGGCTGCGGGCAATTTCAAAGGCCCTTTCGAGTGAACCCCGGGCATAGCCGACCTCGTTATGGTTGTGCAAATCGCCAAAGTAGATACGATAGTCGCCTGCCCGTGGATGGCCGGATGACGCCGAGGACAATGCCGGTGTCAAGGCCGAACAGCCAAGCGATGCCAGCGACAGTGAGCCGGCCGTGGATGCCTTCAGGAACTGGCGTCTTGTAATTGATGGTACCATTTCGGACCCGCCTTATAAGAATCAATAGGTTTTTCCACGCTTAATAAGTGAACTAAAATTTGGAGTGCCTAAAGTGCCTAAGACAGCGTTTAGCGTATAGCGTTTAGCGTTTAGGCTTTTACTACCCGCTATCCGCTGTACGCTATCCGCTATTTCGCTGCTTTAGCTCACTTTAGGCACTTTCCACTCACTACTCACCTTGCGGGACGCCAAAATTAACCTTTTCTCCCGCCTTGATTAGCAGGGTCTTGTCAAATTGTATATCACCGAAATTACGGAGGACAAACTTCGAAAGAGACAATTGGCCATGTAAAACCGAAAGCTCAACCCGACCCAGCAACGCTGG
>JBDRTM010000580.1:0-7040 GCA_043824065.1 Planctomycetota bacterium
CACCCGATAGCTATTTGCCAGGCAGTAAAATTGCATTTTAGCAAAAAACAGGATTTTGCAGCCCATTGTAGCCTGAGCATCACTACAGAATTAACCCACCCATAACTGACCGGTTACAACTCACGCTAGCTTAAACGCCTCGGCGCATGTCTCCATTTTGACACTATTTTGCGCGAAATCCGGCCTTCTTTTTCACTTGATTTAGACACCTAAAATCACGATAGATTGAGTTATGAGACGGCTCTTACACTCAGGCACTTTGAGCGGTTGGTAGGAAGATGCAATTCAAAGCAGCTCACACAAAATACCATCGACAAGTTCATACTCGAAAGAGGCAAAGAAGTAGTACGCTCAACGGTCAATAAAGAAATCAGAAACCTGAAAGCGTTTATAAATTGGTGCAGGGAAAACAGGTACGTCAATGGAGAGATAAAGATCAAGCTATTAAAGGAAGATGAAAGACCTGTAAAATCCCTGACTAATACTCAGATTAGAAAACTGCTCTTAGCATCCAAACCATATCAAACTATGAGGATGAGAGTTCTGTTAGCTTTAGGTACAGGTTTGAGACGCGGTGACATTGAATCACTGAGAGTCTCTGATATTGACTTTGAAAACAGCTATATCACTACAAGGAGCAAAAAGACCAGGAAGAGTATGGGCTCACGGCCTGTGCCGGTTCCGATCATGGCAGAGCTAAAGAAATATGTTTCCGGATTAGATGCTGAACAAGAAAAGATATTTAATGATAATTTCAGCCGGTACAGATGGGTCAAGATACGTCAGAAACTTGGATTAGATGATTTCAAATTTCATGATCTACGAAAGACCTTTTGTTCTGTACTTGCTCAGAACGGTGTATCCACAGCTGTCACACAGAAATTGTTGGAGCACTCTTCCCCTGATCTGACAAATAAGGTATATACGAATGTCGATCCTGTATTGCGGCATGCGGTGGATCAAATACCGGCTGGTGATTGGCTGTGATCCCAGCTTTGCGAATTGGGCCCATCTTATTTGCAATATCCAGCGCCAGATACAGTATTAGGTTTCAAGATTAGCCTTGTTTGGCGACAAAAGACCAGTCTATTTCGACTACACACTGAAGTGTAACGTGTTGGTTGTGATTGCTCAGAAAGAGGATTTCAACCAATTCACTGAAGTCTGCCAGACTTTGCGATTCGCGAGGCATCTGTTAGATTGAGTACTATCCACTACAAATAAATGCTTACAGTTGCTATAATACACCTGGCGTAACCAGGTTAAGTCGTATTCCGAAGCAAGGCGGCTGATGTAAATACTAAGGATTCGCCATTAATCATAAGGGCCGCGCTTGCGGTTCATAGGAACGTTAACTCAATAGAATGGTTTTCGACAGTCGTAACAAAACGCTCAAATTTCTGCTTTTGGCTGCTTTTGTTGTACTGCTCATTCCAGCTAAGGCACAGGCTTACATAGGACCGGGGGCTGGTTTTGCCGTGGTCGGTTCCCTGCTGGCGATTTTTGCCGCAACACTTTCGGCCGTATTGGCCCTGTTCACCTGGCCGGTACGATATGTCATTCGAACAATCCGCGGACACCGGGCGTTCGTCCGAAGCAGGGTCAAGAAATTCGTTGTACTTGGACTGGACGGCATGGACTATGCTCTAACGAAAGAATTTTTTGAAAAGGGCAAACTACCAAACCTGGCGAAACTGCACAGAGGAGGCTGCTTCAAACAACTTACAACGACCATCCCCCCCATCTCTCCTGTCGCCTGGTCTTCGTTTCAGACTGGCTCCAACCCCGGCAAGCACAATATATTCGACTTTTTGACACGTGATAAGAAAAGCTACCTGCCTAAGCTCAGCTCAGTAGATATCAGGGACACCCGCCGAAAAATCAGTCTGGGTAAGTATCAACTCCCTCTGGGTAAAGCCAGCATCCACCTTCTCCGCAAGGGCAAACCGTTCTGGACAACCCTCGGTGAGCACGGCATATTCAGCAGCGTAATCCGCGTGCCCATCACATTTCCGCCGGAGAAGTTCTACGGCGTGCAATTGTCCGGGATGTGCGTCCCCGACCTTCGCGGCACACAGGGAACGTTTTCTTTCTACACAAGCCGCAGCGACGGCAGCGGCGAGCACACGGCCGGCGAAAGCTTCACCGTCACCAGAAACAAAAATACCATAAAGGCTGAGCTTATCGGCCCGCCGAATCCCTTTCGCAAAGACAACAGTGTCCTGAAATGCCCTTTTGTAGTAACTATCAAAGATCAGAATACGGTGAAACTCACCATCAGCGGGAACACTTACACGGTAGCCAAAAACGCCTACACCGAATGGATAAAGCTTGGCTTTAAGGCAGGTCCGGGTGTTACAGTCCACGGCATCTGCAAGTTTCTTCTATTGAGCACGACACCCGAATTTGAGTTGTACGTAACCCCCGTCAACATCGATCCGGAGAAACCCGCCATGCCCATCTCTCATCCCGGTATTTTCTCGACTTACCTGGCCAAACGCCAGGGCCCCTTCGCCACTCTCGGCTTGCCCGAAGACAGCTGGGCCCTTAACGAGAAAATTCTTTCCGACGAGAGCTTCATAAAACAATCTACCGATGCGGACATAGAACGCCGGAAGATGTTTTTTGATACTCTTGACAAAATAAAACGAGGCCTATGCGTTTGCGTATTTGACGGTATGGACCGTATCCAGCACACGTTTTGGCGGGACGTCGACGAGCAGCATCCTGCTAATAAGCAGCGCCGGCAAAACCGGCCGCACAACGCAATTGAGAAGCTTTACAGGCGTATGGATGACCTCGTTGGCGAAACGTTGGATAGATGCAAATCTAATGACACCGTGCTTATGATTATTTCCGACCACGGCTTCAACAGCTTTCGCTGCGGCGTTGATCTGAACCGCTGGCTCGAAGAAAACGGTTATTTGAAGCTCAAGGACGATGGCCGCAACAAGAAGAATCTGGCCGGTGTTGACTGGTCCGAAACCCGTGCCTTCGCCCTGGGTCTTGCAGGTATTTTTCTTAACCTAAAGGGGCGCGAGGCCCAGGGAATTGTCGAACCCGAAAACGAAGCCGACAGCCTGCGAGACGAAATCGCTACTAAGCTCATCGGTCTAACCGACTCGGCCAAGAGCAACCAGCCGGTAGTTAAGCAGGTTTACAATGCTCAAAAGGTCTATCGCGGGCCCTACAAAGACGAAGCGCCCGATCTGATTATCGGCTATAACAAGGGCTATCGTGCATCCTGGGAGACCGCTATTGGACAAGTAACCGACAGGATTTACCACGAAAATACCAAGGCATGGAGCGGAGACCATTGTATCGACCGCTCGCTTGTCCCGGGAGTTTTGTTCTGTAACCGACGCATCGAAACCAAAGAACCGCGGCTGATGGATATAGGCCCGACGATATTAGACATGTTCGGCGTAGCCGTACCCAGGTATATGGACGGCAGACCACTATCAGTGGCTGACGCCGAGGCTGGTAACAGGCGCACAGATCAAGCTGAATAATATGAGGAAAATGATACGGTGACCCCTGACAATAACACAAGACTCAATCGTAGAGACTTTCTGAAACGCTCGGCCGTAACAGCTGCGGCCTTGAGCACAGGGTCGGCGGCAGGACCTGCCTGCGCGGCAAACAAGAAACGCCGTCCGACAAATAGAGTAATTATCATCGGCATCGACGGCATGGACCCGCGCCTAAGTGAAAAGCTTATGAGCACCGGCCAATTACCCAATCTTGCCAAGCTCAGACAATCAGGCGGTTACCGCGTCCTTGGCAGCAGCATTCCACCGCAAAGCCCCGTGGCCTGAGCGAATTTCATCAACGGGGCCGGACCCGGCTCACACGGAATCTTTGATTTCATTCATCGCGACCCGGCCGAGCAGGTCGCTCCGTTCTTCTCTGTTGCCAGAACGGTCGCGGGCGAAGGTTACTGGAAAACCGGCAAGCACAAGCTGCAGTTGAATTTCCCGCCCTTCAATCACAAACCACCTAAAACAGTACTGCTGCGACAGGGAATACCCTTCTGGGACTTTCTTGACGAAGCAGGTATCTGCTCCACATTCTACGACCTGCCTTCCAACTATCCGCCGGGCCCCTCGAAATACGGCCACCACCGGTGCTTGTCCGGTATGGGTACCCCCGACCTGTTGGGAACATACGGAACCTACCAGCACTTTGCAGAGAATGGGCCGGTTCGTACGAAAGACGAAGCCGGCGGCAAACGGTCGATGCTTTTCTTCGAGAACGAGACCGCTACTGCGAAGCTGATTGGGCCCCGAAACAACCTTCTAAAGGACCCGGAACCGGCTACCATCCCATTTTGCGTGCATCGTGATAAAGCGGCCAAAGCATGCGTCGTCGAAATCCAGAAGCACAAAATCCTGCTCAAGGAAGGACAGTGGAGCCGCTGGATTAAATTGGATTTCGAAATGTCTTTGCCTGCTCTCATTCCCAATAAACACCTGATGGCAATATGTCGTTTTTATCTGCAGGAGGTCTCTGGGAATTTCCAATTGTATGTAAGCCCCATTAATAGCGACCCCTCCGATTCCGCCCTCCAAATAACCGAGCCGCCTGAGTTCATCAAGCAAATCTCAGACAGGTTGGGCTTGTTCTATACAACCGGTTTTCAGGAAGACCACAAGGCATTATCAAACGAGGTATTTACCGATGAGGAATATCGCATCCAGGCAGGTATGGTACTGCAAGAGCGTCTCAAACTGCTGGAGTATGCTTTGGAAAACTATGATGATGGCCTGTTGTTCTTTTACTTTTCCAGCACGGACTTACAGTCACATATGTTCTGGTGGGACTCAGACTTGAAGCACCCAACTCGTTCTGCCGAAGATGCCAAAAATTGTTTTCGCCACATCCACAAGCTTTACCATAAATTAGACTCAGTTGTTGGAGATATTTTGAGACGCTACGGTGACAAGGCCGCCATTATTGTTATGAGCGATCACGGCTTTGCCAACTTCAAGAGGCAATTCAACCTGAACACCTGGCTGCGGGAAAACCGCTACCTTTATCCTCCAAATTCTACCGGAATTTTGAAGAACGTTGACTGGTCAAGGACACGAGCATACGGCTTGGGTATAAATGGTCTGTATCTCAATCTTAAGGGACGGGAGCGTGATGGGATCGTAGAGCCTGGCGAGCAGCGTGAACAGCTCCTCGATGAATTGTCAGCCAGGCTCGAAGCCGTCCGGGACACCAATGGCAAACGCGTCATTGTTAAGGTGTACCGCACAGATAAGGTGTATTCAGGCCCCGCAACAACACTTGCTCCTGACCTGGTCATCGGCTACTGTCGTAACTACCGGGCCTCCTGGGCTACCTGTCTTGGCGATATGACTAAGGAAATACTACTGGACAACGATTCGGTTTGGAGCGCAGACCATTGTGCCGATGCCTCCGAGGTGCCGGGTGTCATCTTTAGCAATCGACCCATCAGTGCCACCACACCGGCATTAGTGGATATCGCACCATCTGTTCTGACAAAATTCGGATTAAAAATTCCACCTTCAATGCAAGGTGAAAACATTTTTATGACTTAAACTGATACTATAGCGTAAGATAACCGGCTTGGACCAAAAATAACATCGTTAAGCTGATAAGGCGATTCATAACGGCCAAAAGGGCCTATATAGCACCACAGAATTCGGATGACGACAATTGCATAAGGGAGCTATAACACATGGCTAAGATCAAGATTGATTCGGCCCTGTTTGCCAGAGCAAGAAACGTCGTTGAGGTTGCGGGGTACAGCAGCCTGGAGGAGTTCGTTACCCATATTATCGAAAAGGAAGTTGCTAAATACGAACAAACCGATGCGGATGAAAAAATAGCTGAACAACTTAGAGGATTGGGGTATATAGAGTAATGGTTTTTTTCGCTCAGGTCGTAAGTTGGGTAAATGTGATAACGAACGCCTTTGGGAGGTTTTTTCTGGCTCCAATCGCAGTGCTGCCAGGGTGGTTGTCCAATACAATCATCTCGGCGGTAACCGGGGTGTTCTTACTTGTCATTTTCAAATACACTTCTAATCAGCGTGCTATCGGCAGGATCCGCGATGATATCAAGGCCAATATGCTTGCGCTGAAGCTCTTCAAGGACAGCATATCGGTAACGTTGCATGCAGAGGCACGGGTCTTCAAGGGGGCTTTGCTCTTGCTCTTTCACGCAATTCCCCCAATGCTGGTGATGATTTTTCCGGTATCTCTGCTTCTTGCTCAAATGAGTTTGTGGTATCAGTCCCGGCCACTGCTGCCGGGAGAAGTAGCAGTAATGACTGTCAAGCTCAATGGCAATGTCGGAGGACGTTGGCCGACTTTAAATATTGAGCCAACACCCGTAGCCGAGGTGACAGTCGGCCCGGTGAGGGTATTCAGCAGGCGGGAAATATGTTGGGAAATCAAAGCCCTTGAAAATGGAAACCACCGTATAGCTCTCCATGTCGACCGGCACCAAATCGAAAAGGAGCTGGCAATTGGAGATGGCTTCATGCGAGTAAGCTCTACGCGGCCCGCCTGGAACTGGGCCAATATCTTGATACATCCCGCAGAAAAACCTTTTGCTCCCGAATCCATCGTTCAGTCTGTCACTATCGACTACCCCGACCGCCTGTCCAGGACCAGCGGCGCCGGCTGGTGGCTGATTTACTTCTTCATTGCTTCGATGGTCTTTGCCTTTATCTCAAGGCCGTTTTTAAAGGTCAGGATTTGATAGATTTTGCCCTGCTGGCCGTGGGAACTTTGTTCCACACGATGGTGTACAAAATAATTCTCAATAACGGGAATGGAAAACAACTCCAAAAAGTCCAGTTTTTCCTTGACGTGGCAGTGAAGGCGGCTAAGCTGGTATATCAATCAAATTGTTAAGGCTTGTCCCCGCGGAGAGTCTGCATTGATCAAAAAAAACCTGTCGTGAGCAAAGTCGAGCGTGCGGATATGTGCTGATTTTGGCTATCCGATCTCAGGAAACTTTGTAGCTTCTTTCAAAGACTCCTGCAAAATGAATGGGTTCGGCGG
>JBDRTM010000581.1:0-12791 GCA_043824065.1 Planctomycetota bacterium
TCATAGCAGTAACATTGTCACAAAGCACATAATCAGGGTCGGACAAATCATAATTTGTAATCAGATAAAGCTTGTTATCTCCATTGTTATATTGATAAGTTATATCATCTCCGCCCGCGGTAATCAGGGTGCATTCATTTACCGGCGAGCTGGGTAAAACTGCATCTGCCGTGCGAAGCTGGCTTGTTATCCGGAACAGGGATTGTCTGGCACTGTTGATTGCCTTAAAGATGTCCTCATTTTCGCGGTAATTTATAATCGAGGCGTTAAACGCAGTAGCTACCGCAGCGAGCAGTATGCTTGCTATTGCCAGGGCAAGCAGCAGCTCCACAATGGTAAAACCACACCTGATGCTCGCTGCTCGTAACCGGCAGTCCATATTTTGTTTGCTGTATCTTGTATGTCTCATTTTGCACCTCGCTGTTAGTGGATGCGTATATGCGTAAATGCGTTTATCGGTTGACTCATCTACTCATTCACGCATCCACTGATTCACTCATTCATGTGTTTTAGTATCGGGCCCTGAGCCATCTAACTGAGCTGATTTCCCTTGAGTTCAAAAAGACCGTTACAGTTACTCGAACAAAGAAGCTGCCATGGTCACTTACAACCTGCTCAAAATCCGAAGCATTGACATTTTCAACCGTAATCTGCTGGCTAAACGAAGCAAGGTCGTTCAGAACATTTCTGTTGGCACTGATGGGCGGAGAAAAACTCGCACCGTCAAAATCATCCAAATCGTCATAGTCGGCGAGGGTCTCTCCCGTCTCCGGACCAAATGTGGAAACGCCGGTGTTTGGGTCAATTACCGGCAGCAAGATGCTAAGCTCCCTTATCTGTTCAATGAGAAACTCGGCGGTTGACAGCTCTGCTCCGGCACCGTTGGCTTTTGTGAATGCACTATTGGCTGTTACCAAAGAGGCAATTGCAAGACCCACCAGCAGTATTGCAATTAAGACCTCGATAAGTGAAAAGCCATCCTCGTATCTGGTATCTTTCATCTCGCACCCCCTTTGATTGATTGACGATAGACGATTGACGATGGACGCGTCTCTCGTGCCTCGTCCCTTGTCACTCGGTTTTATTTGGCCAAAACAACACTGGACATCTTGAATATCGGCAGAATAATGCTCATCGCAATAAAGCCAACCAAAACACCCATCACAACTATCATTATAGGCTCTATCATCGAGGTTACTGTTTTGATAATAGTTCTGAGCTCTCTTGCGTAGTAATCGGAAACATCTCTTAGAACATCGCTCATAGTACCTGAATCTTCGCCGCTTCTTACCATTTGCACTACAGTGCTTGGCATCAGATTATACTGGCTCAGGCTGGATGCGATTTTTTTGCCTTGACGGACCTCCTCATAGACCCCAAGCCACATCTCTTTATAAAGAACGTTTCCTGCTATTTGTGCTGTTATCGAAATGGTATTGAGTATCGGCACACCGGCTCTTATCAGTACACCCATTGTGTGCAGGCTTCTTGTTATATAAAGACTTCGGCACAGCGTTTTTATAAGAGGCAATACCAATTTGGTCTTGTCCCACCATCGCCGTCCGCCCTCAGTGCCGATAAAATACCAAAACCCCCAGAATAAAGCACCAATAACCGGTATAATAAAATACCAGTATCCCCTCATAAACGTACTGGTAGCCATTAAGGCTTTCGTAGGTCCCGGCAACAAATGCTCTTTTCCTGCGAAGATGGCCGTAAAACGCGGCAGGACAAAACACAATAGGAAAATAGTCACCGACACAGCCATAGTTGCTATGATAATCGGATAAACCATCGCACCTTTAATCTGTGAGCGGGTTTCTGCCTCGGAGTCCAGATACTCCGATAATTTTTGCAGCATTCCGCTGAGAGAGCCGCTGATTTCTGCTGCAGCCACCATATTTATATAAAGCTCGCTGAATACGTCCGAATGCTCCGAAAGAGCCTGCGAAAAACTCTGGCCGGATTCGATTTGATTTTTCAAATCAAAAATGACGACCTTAAATTTTTCTTTTTCATTATGCTCAGCTATTGACTCCAGCGAATCCTGAAGACTTATGCCCGCCCGGATCATAATCGCAAGCTGCTTCGTAAAATTCAAAATATCCTTTCTGCCCGGCCCGCACTCAACTTTCAAAGTCCTTATCTTTTGCCAGGTGATTTGCTGTCGCTTAATGTGATTTGTGACTGTAGATGCCTGTCTCGGCGTGGCCGCCGGGCTACGGCGGGCTTCGCTACGACGAGAAGACTCCTGGCCCCGCTCCGGAGGCACCTGACTTGGCTGCTGAGATTCGGATACCGACCCCGCTGCTTCGAGTTTGCGAAGCAAACCGGACGGGGAACCTTTAGAATTTTGTGAGGATTCTTCAAACATGTGTATATGCCTTATCTTTTTCTTTTTGATTTTAACAGTTCAGGAACCTGGACAATGTCAACCTTTTCTCCTTGAACAAGAGTCTTTTCCATCTTTGCAGGATTGCTTGAGCGCATGACCGCCTCCTCTCTGTCGATGTAACCCTTGGAATACATCTCGGCAATGCTGTAATCCAGATTTTGCATACCCAATCTTCTGGATGTCTCAATAATATTCGGTATCTCGTAGATTCTGTTCTCACGAATACAGTTCCTTACAGCGGAGGTACAAAGCAATATTTCCGTACAGGGCACCATCCCCGGCTCATCTACTCGCTTAAATAATGTCTGCGAGATGACTGCCTGGAGTGTATTAGCTAACATTGTGCGAATCTGGTTCTGCTGGGCCGCGGGATAAATATCTACGATACGCTCAATAGTCTGTGCAGAATTAATCGTGTGCAGAGTGCTGAAGACAAGGTGTCCTGTTTCAGCGGCGGTCATTGTGAAACTGGTCGTTTCCAGGTCTCTCATCTCACCGACCATAATGATATCGGGGTCCTGTCGCAAGACATGCCTAAGACCTGAGGCAAATTCCGGGCAGTCAGAACCGATTTCGCGTTGTTCTATCATACTCTCCTTGTTCTCTAAGGCGTATTCTATAGGGTCTTCCAGCGTCATTATGCGTTTTCTGTACTTTGTATTTATCAGTCCTATCATCGCGGCAAGTGTCGTACTTTTACCAGAGCCGGTATGGCCCGTTACAAGCACCAAACCCCTCGGCAGGTCTGTCAGCTCTTTAGCTATCGGCGGCATGTTCAAATCGTCTATCAAAGGAATCTCATTAGGAATCACTCTAAACGAAATTGCCATTGTTTCCCGCTGATAATGAGCATTAACACGGAACCGATGGCCGTCCTCCAGGCTTGTTGAGAAATCAAGGTCTCTTTTTTGTGCGAATTCTTTGAACCTGTCCGGCTCAATCATCGAATTAATCATTTCTTCCACATCTTTATCGCTGACGACGGGGAAATCCATATCTATCAGCTCGGTATTCCTTCGCAATATCGGCGGTATTCCAACGTTGATATGCACGTCGCTTGCGTTGTTTTCTATGGCCTTCGATAATATAGTTTTTATATTTACCATATCACAATTTCTTTCAAATAATTCGTATCACATTTCAGGTTGTTATTTGACATTTTCAACAAAAACTTCATTTTCGTTTTTGCCATACACTTCGGTTACTCTCAGCACCTCTTCTATTGTTGTCAGGCCCTGCTTTACTTTTAAAAATCCATCGTCAAACATAGTCCGCCGTCCGCTTTCACGAAACATCCGACGCATATTATTAACCGATGAGTCTTCGTTAATCATGTCCCGGAACACCTCATCAATAACCAATAGCTCGTAAATACCAACTCGCCCTACGTATCCGGAGCCCCTGCAATCGTCACAGCCGGCACCGTGATAAAACTTTTTGGTCCTGATGCCGGATGCTTTGACATATTCACGCATGCTTTCCGGAACCTGATAGGTCTTTTTGCACTTCGGACAAATCTTCCTGACCAATCGCTGGGCAAGAACAGCATTCAATGAGGCCGCTATCAAATACGCATCAATCCCGATATCAACCAGCCTGGTAACACTGCTGGCTGCATCATTCGTATGCAGTGTCGAAAGGACCAAATGGCCCGTCAAAGCAGCCTGGACCGCTATCCGGGCCGTCTCGTTATCACGAATCTCACCAATCATTATCACATCAGGGTCCTGACGAAGAAGACTTCTAAGCGACAAAGCGAAGTCAAGACCTATCTTCTCGCTGGTCTGGACCTGATTGCAAAAATCAAGCTCATATTCCACCGGGTCTTCAACTGTCGAAATGTTCAGCTTTTCGCCGTCCATCTGGCACAGAGCAGAGTACAAAGTAGTGCTCTTGCCGGAACCCGTAGGGCCGGTAACCAGTAAAATCCCGTGAGGCAGCGATATCTGCTCACGAAAAACACCCATCACATCAGACTCCATACCTAACAGCTCGAGGCCGCGCAGGACCGACTTGCTGTCCAGCACCCGGATTACCACTTTTTCTCCATGGTTCGTCGGCAGTATCGAAACCCGCAAATCGATTGCTCTTCCCCCGACGTTGACCTTGATTTTGCCGTCCTGGGGCAGGCGTCTTTCCGAAATATCGAGATTGGCCATAATTTTAATGCGCGAGACGATCGCAGGATGCATATTCAACGGCGACTGCTTCATCTCGAAAAGGACACCGTCTATGCGGAACCTTGTCTTCATAGACTTTTCCTTGGGCTCGATGTGGATGTCACTGGCGCCTTCACGCACTGCGTTACTAATCAGATAATTGACGAACTTAATGACGGGCGATTGGCCTGCCATTCTTTCCAGGTCTTCTGATTCCTCCTCTTGGTCCTGAACGACCTCAACATCCGCCATATCATCTATGATATCGTCAAGGTTGTAATCGCTTTTCTTATCATCGAAGGTACTACAGACTTTATCAATATCTTTTTCCAGGCATACGACCGTCTTAACATTCATCTGAGTTTGTCTTTTGACATCTTCAATCACAAAGAGGTCGGCTGGGCGGCTTGTTGCCACGACGAGCTTCTTGCCGCGTACCGCTATGGGCATAATGTGGTTACTTTTTATATACTCAAGCTCAAGTTTACCAAACGCCTCTCTTTCAACCTGTTCCGGCTCAATCCGACGAAACCCGAATCCATACAAGCCCGCCTCTGCCATTAAAATTTCAGACTCATCAGTTAATTTCAGTTCTGCGATTATTTGACTGACGTCGCAATCTGGTCTTGTTTTCTGTATTCCTCTTATCTTAGAAAGCTGTTTAGCGGTGATTTTTCCCGTTTCACAGAGGACATCCGCCACATCACGAACATGAGCGGCACTACCCTGCTCTGGACAGTACAGTTGTGACAAACCGCTTATTTCCTCAGCGCAGCCGTTATCTGAATAATCGCTAATGCGATTGTCATTCGACCGCCTGTCTTTAAGTCGAAATCCAAATAGCCGTGCCATAATTCTGATAATCCTCCGAATTTAGTTTATGCCGGTAAGACACTCTCCTTTCAGGGAATCTACGACAGAATATTCAAAACTAATATTCTCTAATCCCACTGCTAACGAGCTTATAAAACCCTCCATAAGGGACCCCGCCTTGCGGTCCGCAGGACGCCTTACGGCGGAACCCAAAGCCATCAAATAAAATATAAGTAATAATTCCCAGCCAATCAAATCAGAGCAGAGCAGAAAAAAGCCACTTTTTCTGCGTCCGATAGTCCCGAACAAATTGAGCATAGGCTCACGCCTAATTGGTGCGGGTTTGCATCGAGCTGTAGAATGAGATTACCGAACCGAAATGATTATCGGAATTATCTGGGATGCACTTTACCGAGAACCTGTATGCCTTCTGCAAAAATTAGACGAATTTAGCTTCCAATCAGGATAATATTAGCTTCTGCTGGCATAATTTTGCTGTTATCTCGTTAGCTGGTCACGAGCGGCTTGTCGTGGGCAAAACGAAATGCCCAAAATAAGAGTAGAGAAACCTTTGAGAAAATTGTAGAATTGGATGTTAGTAAGATGAATATTCGCGGTTCTCCTATGGAGTCCTTACGGACAACCCTGATTATTACTATAAGTATCCCAATCCGCCACGGCGGACAAGCTCAAATAAATGCATCGTGCAGACGGGGCAGACGAACTTTCAGAGGTAATGGTAAATACTAAATCAGGCTATGATAAGCAGGAAACAATTATTAGAGCACGCAAAAGCCCAGCAAGCCACCGATATACATATTTGCCCCGACGCTCCCATAATGTTCAGGCTCGGAGGGAAATTACTTCCTATCACAAAAGAAAAGCTGACCGCCGAGCAAAGCCGGGAAATATCGTTAGACCTTCTTACGGAAGAGCAGAAAATCCAGTTTGAAAAAAATCTGGATTATGACTTAATGTTAGCGGAAGAAGCCGGAAGGTATCGCATAAATATCGGCTATTTTAATGGCGAAGTAGGCTCTACAATCAGAATTCTTCCCACAAGACCCAAAACTATTGAGGAGCTGCTTCTCCCTGACGTTGTCAAAGACCTGGCCAAAAGAACAAAAGGGCTGGTGTTAATAACCGGAAGCACCAGTCAGGGCAAAACCACAACAATGGCATCAATGATAGACGAAATAAACACAACCTGTGAAAAACATATAGTTACCATTGAGGACCCAATTGAGTACGTGCATACGAATAAAGCCGGGATTGTAAGGCAAAGAGAGGTCGGACGAGATACTCAGACATTTTACAGCGGATTAAGGGCTGCTCTAAGACAGGACCCTGATGTTATTGCCATAGGTGAGATGCGAGACTACGAAACTATTAAGATTGCCCTGGCGGCTGCGGAAACCGGCGTCCTGGTCCTTTCCACTCTGCACGTTATATCTATCGATAAGATTATCGAAAGACTCTTAAGTTATGCTCCCGCCACCGACGAAGGTCAGTTAAGGTTTCTTTTAGCGGAATCGTTACAGGGCATGATTCACCAGGAACTAATCCCGACAGTAAACAACGAACAAAGGGTGGCCTGCGAAGCATTAGTCGTAACTAACGCAGCGAAGAATATTATAAGAAGAAAGGGCGGATTCTTCCTGAGGACCGTAATCGAGACCGGCAAAAAACACGGGATGATTACAATGGCTGAATCCATCAACGCCCTTCTTGAGGCTGGTACAATAAGTGAAGGTGTTGCAACAAGCATCTTGGCAAACTACAAGTAATTTTTCGCCGCTTTATCAATCCAGGTTTAGAAACACCAGGGCGAGCGCATTGCCCGGCCGAGCATGCGAGAGACCGTGGGGTCATTGATAATCTGTTCTCGTTTCGGGTCCCAGCGGATAGCACGGCCTAAGAGCATCGCGATGTTTCCCAAGTGTGCAACTGTAACAGAACGGTGGGCCACATCGATGGGCGTAACAGTCTGGGCACGCGTCTTGACGCAATCTAAGAAATCACGACGATGACCTTGACGATGATCGCCGGAGGGCCTGGCCAGGTGCACTTCTTCAGGACCAATCTTTTCTTTGAGTAAACGTTTTGGATTTGCGTCAAGGCCGCTGCGTGTTACATGCACCCAGCCTCTGTCTCCTATAAATCGGACACCCTGGGGATAATGATTATTGCTTCCGACATGCAGTGTTAGGCCGTTGTCATAAGTGCATTCGAAGTCATAGTCAACGGCGGTGTTCCACAGTCCGTCTTTGGGAAATATACCTGTGCCGTCAACTTTAACGGGTCCGGTTTCATCACAGCCCATGCCCCAATGTGCAATGTCGATGTGGTGGCCTCCCCAGTCAGTAACCTGGCCGCCGGAGTAATCCATTATCCAGCGGAAGTTCCAATGGCAGCGTTTTTCAGTGTACGGAACCCAGGGAGCAGGGCCAAGCCACATCTCATAGTCAAAGCCCTCTGGAATCGGCATAACCGGTTGAGGGTCAATTCGATGGACGGTTGGCTGACCACCGCCTGGGTTATACCCTCCACCGATACCAACTTCGACTCTTTGTAGAGTTCCAATGCGTTGATTACGGACCAGCTCGCAAGCAAAACGAAAGTGCGCCGTTGACCGCTGCCAGCTGCCGGTTTGCCATACACAGTTGTAACGATGCACCGCTTCGACCATAGCTCTGCCTTCTGCGATAGTCAAAGCCAATGACTTTTCACCGTAAATATCCTTACCGGCACGGACACCGCTAATGCCCAGAACAGAATGCCAATGGTCTGGAACTGATATGCAAAGTGTATCAATTTCTTCACGGGAAATCATATCTCGAAAGTCGTTGTACCGGGCACAATCCGTGTTGCCATACTGCTTGTTAATCTCCTCGGCCGCAGCGTTCCGCCGGCTGGCATCGACGTCACAGACAGCAATGATTTGACAATCGTCCTCCTGCAGGAATCCTTTCACGTGGCGCATTCCCATACTGCCCAAGCCGATAAGGCCCATCGTTAATCGGTTGCTCGGGGCCGGTCGCCCATCCCGGCCGAGGGCCGAAGAAGGAACAATATACGGTGCCGCAACGGCCGCCGCGGTGCTTTTCATAAAAGTACGGCGTGATATTGCCTGACGTATTCGTTTCATTGTTAATTTCCCGACTATTCGGCTGCTGCTCGAGCTTTGAGAAGCATCTTGATCCACACCCCGACGTAGCGGCCGTGGTCATGATACGTCCGCCCACTGACTAAGTTGTCATCCACAACGCACGGCTCATTGACGAAGGTGCCTCCACAAACCTCAAGGTCGAATTTGCACTTGGGAACAGTGGCCATTCGTCGGCCCTTCACACAGCCGGCATAAGCCGGTATCTCCACGCCATGACATACACAGGCTATCGGCTTGTTTTTCTCAAAAAAGTGCCGTGTGATACGGACAAGGTCCTCATCATAACGTATATATTCCGGGGCACGACCTCCCGAGAAAAAAACGCCTAAATACTCTTCCGGGTTCACATCTCGAAAGGCAATGTCCGCCTCAATGGTGTAACCCTCGAACTCACGAGTGATTTTGCCGTCCCAGTCCGGGGGAATTTCGTGCAGGACCATATGGAAACGTCGCTTTTCCGGGCCGGCCACCACGGGTTCAAAATCATCTTCCTGCAGGCGGTAATACGGATATAGTGTATCGACAGTCTCAGTCGCATCGCCGACTATAATGAGCACTTTATTCATATCCGAATACTAATCCCACAGTAATTCGTTGTCAACAGGAGAAACTGCCGGATTCTTTTGGGCAAACAGGACACGAAATTCGGTGGCTTCATAGAAACCAAGCTAAAAAATAGCTGAAAGGAAGGCAAAATTTGAGACTATGAGTGCGAGTGCTAATTAGTTCCTGTTGCCGAAACAAGGCCGGCTATTCTATGAGCGGAGCGCTAAACTCCTTTTCAGTAATCCTTAAAGCTTCTCATCCATTCCGGCCAGTCACTCGACTGTACGCCGCCGGCGATGGTCCAGGAACCATGGATGTCGAAATTGTGATGCCAATTCAACGTCCACAACTCTTTGAGCCCGATTTTCCTGACCGACCAATCCAGGAAGGCGCCGTTGACCGCCGCGCTGTGCCGGTTTAGACAGACCCGCCGCATTTCATTGCTGCCGGCGAGGCTCTCCGTGGCGCCGTCATATAGCGGAGGCTCATTGATGTGAAACGGCCAGACATCGTACCAAAAACAGTCGAGGAAAAGCGGTATCCTATCCGCAGGCCTAATATTGACATGCCTGTAGTAATTGCTCGCATTGCTGCCCGTGGTTCGATTGCACAGCCATTCATTGAAGCCATAGCTGCCGTAGGAGCCGTCCTGAAAGATACCCCAGGCAGCGAACGGATTGCGAGCTCCTTCGGACAAAGGTTTGGTAGCCATCGGGCAAAGACGCATATCCAGGTCGCGGTACTGCGACCGCATCACGACCGGCCATCTGCCCTCGCTCGTCTGGCTCTCTCCACCGAGACCTTGGTGAAAATAGCCGTCCCTGTCTGTTGTGAACATCGACCAGATAAGTGTCCATTGGTGAAGACTCGCCTGGCAGGTTACCGTCCGCGCTTGTTTCTTCACCCGTTGCAGTGCCGGCATCAGAATCGCCATCAATAAGGCAATAATTGCAATCACCACCAAAAGCTCTATTAGTGTAAAGCCGTTTCCTTTGCGCATGATGTTTGCCCTTCTCTTTCAAAGAGAGATAATAAGTTTATGGTATGTTTACCTGCCATAATTATAACACAATCAATCGTGGTAATGCAACCTATTGGCTGATTTTTAAATTATGGGATGTCTGGATACCCCTCAAGTAGAGTTCGCCGTTTAAATGGCATCTAAGGAGCTTAAAATTGAAAGCTGAGGGGCGTTCTGTGGGGTTCTGTGGGCTGGATTAGGTCAAGAAAAAAGGCTGCAAGTCCCGATTCGGTCGGGACTCACAGCCCTTGATACAATTCCCTCGTAAAACAGTAATCCCAATGCTTATCTCTTTACCCTCGTGTTTAATGTATCACGCGGATTATGTCAAATCCAGCAATCGGCCTGCCGTCCCATAGCCACGGCTCGGCAGGAAGTGAGCTAAAGTTGGATGCTGGATGCTCGATGCTCGTAGCTCGTAGTTTTTTGGTTGGGCCACAGAGAACATCGAGGGCACAAAGAAAATTCAATTACAAATTCAAAAGGCAAAAGCCACAGGGCACAAAGAGAAAAAGGTACAAAGAAAATTAGACACAGATTTTGCAGAGACAAACAAAAAGGGCTGGCTTAGCCAGCCCTTAATTTGCAAAGCTTTTTTCTTAAGCGCCGCAGTGAGACTATTATTCCTCCGGCGGCACAATAGTAATCTCGTCTTGGCCCTTGATGGCCTGCCCGTCATAGGTGCTTCCGGTCAGGATTGCATAGCCATCCTGGAAAGAGTCGGGATCAAGGTTCTCGGTTGATACCTGCACCAACAGGTCAACCAGGTTGTCTCCATTGATGTCCTCCTCGTGCGCCATGAGCTTACTACCCTTTCCTCGCACGGCTACGCCCGAACCGGCAAGCTCGACCGTATCCGGGTCCACAGTTGTTGCATCGAAGCCATCGCTCGATAGAATTGCAACAGGAACAAGGCCAAACGAGCCTAAGTTGATTGTATTAGGATAGCTGCCTGGCTTGATGTCAATCTCCACTGATATGGAACACACATAGGGGTTGGGATCGCTATATAAATCAATAAAAGGGTTATTGTCAAGGATCATCGGAATGTAAACGCAATAAGCATCTCTGTCCAAGGGATTATTCAAAAGATCCAGCCACTTCAGATTAGTCAGTCCTGATAACGAAGAGATATCGCTAATATCGTTGCCGTTCAGTTCCAGCCATCTCAAATTAGTAAGTCCCGACAGCGCGGATATGTCGCTAATCTGATTGTGGCTAATGTTAAGATAGGGCAGATTCTTCAGTCCTGATAATGAAGAGATGTCGCTGATCTGATTCCAGTTCAGTTCAAGATACCCCAGATTCGTTAGTTTTGATAGCGCAGAAATATCGCTGACATGATTCATTCGAAGCGATAGATAGCTCAGATTTGTTAGTCCTGACAATGAAGAGATGTCGCTGACCTGATTGTCCCATAGGATAAGGCTCTCGAGATTCGTCAGTCCGGATAATGCGGAGATGTCGCTGACCTGATTGTTCCATAGATATAGATATCTAAGATTTGTCAGTCCCGATAGCGCAGAGATGTCGGTGATCTGATTCCCGTTCAATTCAAGTGTGATTAGATTCGTTAGTCCTGATAGCGCAGAGATATCGATGAGCCAAGTGTAAATAAAATCAAGCTTTTCAAGATTCGTGGCATACTCAAGGCCTGTAAGGTTAACGATTCTTCTGTTGTACGCCCCGAGATAGCTAAGGGCAAGCATATCGGTTGGTGTGGGTTCGGTTATGCCTAAAGCTTCTTCCACAACAGCTTTGAGATTGGCGTCAGCGAAATAAACAGGGTCTTCCGCCCTTAAAGTGGCGGGAACAATGAAAAGTATCGCCACGCCCATTACGATTACTTTTACTTTGCTCTCATTCATAATATTATCCTCCGAAATTTTTTTGGTCTTTTTCTCAACCTAAAATTGTGAATACTGAAAAAATAAGTTCATCATCTCATAAGACATCACCTCCTCTGCCAAATGCGGCGCAATAAAAAAGGGCACCGCTACATCGTGCCCAATCAAGGCCCGCCAGAGCCCATCCGTAACACGCAAGCGATGCCCCTGTTGCCCGAAGGCAAAGGAGCACCGACAATTCTGCGTTTACGGATTTCAAAACTGGCGGTTTTGATTGGAACGCTAAAAGTTCAGTGCAAAAAATTATTCACTTGTCAAAAGCCGAGACAACCCGGTTTTCAATATCCTATAATAACGTAAAACAGAGGACAAAACAAGCATAAAAAAAAGAGATTTTTCGACTGCGCTCGGAATGACCACGCACCAAATTACCCCCGCTACCCCCCATTCGACTTCGCTCAGGGCAGGCAGGGTGACCAAAAAAAGTGCATTTTTGGCCGTTTTTTTTTGACTTATGTTTGATAATATGTTATAATACGCTTATGTTAGCCTGTCCCTTAGGGGCCAGAAGGCAAACATAAACCGCCAGTTGGCGATAGATATAGCGGAGAATCGCACGTTTTCGTATCAGCAGATACACGCCAAAAAGCATCGTTCGTAAATATCGAAGATCCGCCGTCTTTTGGCGGAGTCAATATTGGAGCGAAACGGAAAACCAATAGGGGAATTACCCATTTACTCATTTACTCATTTACCCATTAAACCATTCATGAGAATCGAGAATCCAACTTTAGCTCACTTTAGGCACTTTAGGCACTTTAGCTCACTTTTCACTCCCTCA
>JBDRTM010000582.1:0-6139 GCA_043824065.1 Planctomycetota bacterium
ACGTGGCGGGGGGATCGAACTCATCGACTCGCCAGTAGTAAGTCTTGGCCAATTTAAGTGTGCCGGGAGTATAGGTTGCAGGTCCCTGTGGGAGTCCACCGGCGGCGTTGTTGACATCGTCAAAGTTGTCACCAAAATATATGGTGTGCAATTTCGCATTGAAACCCGGCGTCCAGCTAACCTGCACATCCGGGCCTACCTGCTCGTCACCATTAGCCGGATCGGGGCTATAGGCGGTCTGGGGTGGAATACTGAAGCTCCAGATGTCACCTTTGTATATCGTAGTGCCGTCGGTCTCAACCTCATCGATTCGCCAGTAATAAGTTGTGCCCGGAATCAGGCCATCCGGATAAGGATATCCAGGGAAGCCAACAATATAAAACGTCTCGGCCTGGTTAATTCGGAATGTATCGCCCGTGCCATCGTTCACGTCGTTAAGATTCTCGCCGATATAAATATCGTGTGAGACCGCAGTGTCTCCCACACTCCAGCTAAGGCTCGCCCAGGTATCCTCGTATAGCTCACCATCCTTCGGGATAGGGCGATAAGCCTTTAAGCGGGGACCACGCGAGCTTTCATAAGGGCCTTCGTCCGTCGGCGTGTAATCAGGGTCGGTCGTTAGCACAATCTTATCAAACCAGTACCCGGACTCACGCATCCACACATTGATTGTATGCACTCCCGAATCGGGGATATCGATAGTCAGCCGCTCGCTGCCGTCAAGTTCACTGGTACTGGCCCAAATCCACTCATTGAATGTCTGCAGGTTTCCTACTCTGTCGGAAGTTGGATTATGAGTTCCGTTAATTCCCACGTGAATCGTGTTTGTGTCGTCATCGAGTTGCCGACATCGTACCCATATATAATGTGTACCGCTCTTTGTGAAGTTGACCTCGAAGTCCAAACGTGGACATTGGACCAGGAACTGGCCAGGTTCATTTATGAGGGTACCATCATTCGGCATCGCCCGCATTGCACCGGTCCCGGAAAAGCCGGCCGGGTCTGTGACGAAATCCCAGGTGTGGCTGCCCTGGGGAGTGTTCTCATCGAAGTTCTCAGCCTCCATCGAGACGATGCCGTCCGGCCCGGCTTCCTGCTGGTACGGATCTGCACTTGCTACACCTGTAGCCAGACTTAGCACCAAAATAAAAGAAATTAAACAAATCAGTTTTTTACACATAACCATGTCCTCCTTAAAACGAATCAAAATAATTATGAATTATGCTTTGGCCACACACCAAAACACTTGTCGTTTACGACAAACATCGAACATCAAAAATTCATTCTTCGCTCCCGCTGCTTCGTTTTGCCAAGCAAACGGCGGGAGATACGTAGGAAGAATCGCAAATCGTATGTATTTACCCAGGATAATTTTTTATGACTTGACGCTGCCTCCTTCCTTCACAAGCCTGGTCTTAGCTGTTAATAAAATTCAAATATCTTCAACGTGAAGCAAAAAGTTCTAATCGCAACTTTACGCTTCGCACTTTTTTTTCCTTGCTCACCAAGCTAATTAAATAAAAACACGAGAATGTAGCCCACGATGAGACCAAAATCCACACATCCAATATTTGTATTTATACCAGAACGGCCATCTTCCAGTCAAGAAAAAAATGGATTTTTAGAGCTATTTCCTACTCTCATTTTTGAGAATTATTTTGTGCCTCCGAACACACGTTCTTTCCGTTTAAAACCGGCAAAACCAGTTCCTGTTAACACAAAAGTCCTGCCCTCTGCCCTGGAGATTGTCCCCGGTGTGTGCTTACTTGCTTCTCTTAGCTTGTCCCCGGTGTAAGCTCACTTGCTTTCTTTAGTTTACCCCCGAGAACTACCCCCTTGACTTACTGCAGGGGGCCGGGGTCCGGGGATCTCAATATGTTTAGCCCCAGGTTTCACCTGGGGTTTTTGTTTAGCCGTCGCCGCCACGGCGACGTTGTCATTCCCGCGCAGGCAGGAATCCCAAATAATCAATAATAAATAATCAATCGAATTGCCTGCACTTCGACATTGGACATTCAGATTCGATACCGAAGGTTCGCCAGTGGAGAATTCGATATTTCCCCCTTATCATTCTTCCGTCTTGAATATGTAGTCTTCGATCTCTATCCGTCACACTATTGTTCTCATCACGCGCTTTCAGATAGCGCAATCCCAAGAAGCGTTCACATTAATGAAATACCTTGGGAAGAGTTGTATTCTCCACTTATGATACGAGCTTCCTCTTGGCTCACGCATTCTGTCAATCAATGGAAGAATCTTGGTATTCCATATTTTTGACTCTTCTCTTGATAAAGGTTTACTCTTGATGGAAGCCATCCGCGCTGGAAACCTACACCCGAGGAGTTTGGGTTCATATCTATACATCCCGCTGCTTTTGAGAACACGCCTTAGCTCAACTAATGTTTTCTGGCCAAAACCAAGAATAATATCAGGCCGGAGTATTCGGATTTCGTGGTCCACATATAGGGAACCGCATTCCCTCCACCAAATGTTAGGAATACTCGAACTCGATGCGTCTTTGGCTGTGCTGAACTTTACAAAATTCGTAACTGCCACTACATCATCGACCGTTTGTGGGAGGGAGCCTCTGTGAATCTGAATCCACTGCGAAATGGCCGACAAAGCTACTAATGGAATAAAACCTTCTGCATACGGCCTGATTGGAATTGGCCGATTTTCGTGCACAGCGCGATTTAGTCTATCTTGGGCGTACTCAACATCTGTTGCCCAGCAGGCAACCCACTCTTTCGTCCAGGGAACGTGCGGGGACAAGTTTTGGTTAATGGCATAGCACAGAATCCTCGGCCTGTATTCAAAATAGCTTCGTCCTATATAGGGGATGTATGCTGGAAGATAGACTTTCCTTCCGTCCAAAATTGCGTGAGCCGAGCACTCATATCGCGAGACAAAAGGTTGCTGTCGAACATTCTCCAGAAGCTTCTCGTGTGCACTACGCCATTCTGGACTCAACTGATGTGAGAAATTACCTTTTCTAACTGACATGGCACGAAAAAATATCACTTCTTATGTGAGGATTAGTAAGAGGACACGTCAATCGTGTTTCCTCTGACATTGTGCCGCACGCATTAACAGTACATCCGGCCCTGCACTTCGTTTTTCTGGTACATTTCGCACACGCAGGTATCCCCCCATTATGTATTTCACGAATGAGTTTGATAATCTCAGATCCCAACCAGATGTCCTCTAACTTAGAACCATTCTTTTTCAAGTTCCCGAGTCTCAGCTCCTTAACACCGCTTGCAGCCGTACACGGGAAAACATCACCTTTGGAATTGATATGAACCCGGTTAATTCCCGACATGCATTTTTCGTGCCCGTTCAGTACGGCCAGATGCGGCATACTCAAACGCGTACAATTGCCGGCCTCAATATGAATCCCGAAATTGTGACCTCCCTCCAAGAGGTCTTTTTCAAACTCATGCATCTCATCGTCAAGTGGTGCGGTCTGCCCATATATCGGCCTTGCTCGCCCCGAAGGTGCCAGTGCCATAGCCCGTATCCGTTTGATCCCGATCTCATGCAGCTTCTGTGTCAGGTCCTTGTAACCCTTGCACGTCCCATGAGTAGGAATATAGTAACAGGTAAGCGGCAGACCAGCTTTTGCTATCATCGCTGCCCCTTGTAGCGCCTTTTCAAAGGAACTTTTTATCTTTGTCATATTATTATGTGTTTCTGCGTCACCACCAAGAAAAGTAACGCTTACAGCCTCAAACAGCGCCAGTACCCCACCGGGCTGACACATTTCTTCGGTAACCAGAGTACCGTTTGTGTGCATATGAAGGGGCACTTCAAGTTTATTTATGCAGAATCTGGCAATAGCTTCCAATTTGGGAACATCGACAAGCGGCTCTCCACCCGTTAGCCCCACCTTCCTCAACCCAAGTTTCTTCGCCCCGTAAAGAACCTCTTGTATTTCGGTAGCTGTTAATTCCTCTGGTAACCTTCCTTTCGCCGCGCGCGCAGAGCAATGCCGACAGGCCAAATTGCACCGGTGATTAACTTCTATATCTACATGTTCTAAGATTGGTTCACCCACTTACCGTTTTCCACAAACACAATATTTTATGCTCACTCTCTCACTTCTTCTTCAGTCGCGATAGCACACCAAAAACCAGCTTAACTAATCGAGGAAAGCGGTACTCTTTTTCAATCTCTATATTTTCTACAGACACCGACGATTTTTCACTATGTACCTTTCTCTCACTCTCGCCTTTCACTTGCGGAAACTTTCCGAAAATACACACCAGAACAACCAGCATCACTGAAATTGCCAAAACCGCTACGACACCAAGCCAAGTCTGTTTAACGTCAAAGTACTTCGCTGCCAGAGCGACAGCAACGCCTACCAAAGAAAGTAAAGCCAATACACGCAAAGTCAACTGGATAATCTGTGGGTACAGTCTCGCCCCTACCTCAGCTTCCAAGCGTGGCACAATTTCCTTTTCGACCTTCTCAAGTATGAACGATGGAATATTTGCAATGAGGTCAAAGGGCTTACCATTTTCAACAGCAATCCTGTAAAGAACTTCCTTCGAAACATCTATACTTTTGACTTTTTGGGGATCTACAGATTCACCTACGGACGAAGTACCAGTCAACTTCATAAGGTTTTCCATCCCCAAAGCTCCCATTCCAATACTTCTCCATCCCCGTGAATCTTTGAAATCAAGCCATTTCTCCTTAGCTTCTCGCACAGTCTTCTGCCATGGTTGACTGTGGTCAAGCTCACAAAGTTTCTCATAATGTTCCTTTTTCAACGCTCTAACAACCAATTTCCCATTTTCCACCCAACAATTTGTTGTCAATTCAAGTTCTTCTAATTTATCCTGTAGCTTATCGCGAATTGGTATTGTGGGAATTGCAACCCGCACACATTCCAAGTTTTCCGGCTCCCACAAGTTGATGTCAGTATCATTTGCTAACTCGTACAATATTAAAGTCGCGAAACTCATCCCCTCTTCAAGTGTGATCGTACGCGGCGATAAATTTGTCATAGCAACCCCGAGCTTCCCATACCAGGTTGGGTCAATCTTGACCATGCTTTGGAAAACTCCTTCTCTTACCAGATTGAACCGTGGCCATACTGTAGCCGAATAACATGGTGGCAAAGCGATGAACTCTTCCGTAAGAACAACTACAGTTTCCCTCGGCGCCATATTGTAAGGAACGGGATAGCGTATTCGTTTCTTCTCTCGTACAGAAACAATGTCCCTTCCAATCGAAAGGTCGTATGAGAAAGGCGTCAGATTTAGTAAATCAAACGGATTTATTATGAAGCACTTACGTGGCTCTACAGTGGTCTCTCCCTTGTACGTCCTAATCTCTTTTTTAGCATTTTCCCCAGTCTCGCTTTCGAAACAAACCTTCGATTTTTCTCCAACTTTCGTCTTCGGCATTTCTCTTAAAAATTACACGTCTCCTAAAGTCGCTACTGCTTAACATCCCGCCACCACGTTTCTTAAGCTTTTTGATTTCTGCCTCTAAAGCGGCTATCCGTTCCTCTACCGTCTTGTTATTTTCCTCTTTCGCCATGGCTCTTTCCCATAATTTCTATGTTCCACCATTGTCATCAAAAAGGCCCATCTGTCTGTGGGGACGTTTCTGTGCTGAGCACATTTTCTTGCTAACCGTTGGCATTATCCTTCCTTTTCTTCCTTGGCCTGTCCCAATACGGGGATTTGCAGTCGGGGCAGACTGTAGAACGCACATTGATATCCCTGGGCCTCCATTCATGGCCGCATCGAAAGCACCTGTTGCCTGGGATGCTAACCTTCCAGCCATCTTGTATTATATCCTTTTTGCCTGCGTTTTTCAAATGTTTTATATCTACCTTAAAATAATATACTAATAATTGTATTCTAAAAGCAATATATTTTTAATGATATTTTTCAAATAATATATTATAAGTAATATACTAATCGGTTATCTCCGGGAAAAAACAATAGTTTTTTTAGAGGAAACTCTCAACTATGATGCACAAAGGCACACAATCCTCAACGCACAGTATAATCATCCACCATTGATAATCTCATGTCGAACCACGGGCTAAGAGTGATGGGGCACGAGTTAAAATCCCCCATACCCCCTAAACTAACAAAATGTTAATTTGAAAAAAGTG
>JBDRTM010000583.1:0-7971 GCA_043824065.1 Planctomycetota bacterium
ACGTGGCGGGGGGATCGAACTCATCGACTCGCCAGTAGTAAGTCTTGGCCAATTTAAGTGTGCCGGGAGTATAGGTTGCAGGTCCCTGTGGGAGTCCACCGGCGGCGTTGTTGACATCGTCAAAGTTGTCACCAAAATATACTGTGTGCAATTTCGAACCAAAACCTCCCGTCCAGCTAAGCTGCACATCCGGGGCCACCATCTCGGCACCTTCAACCGGCTCGGGATAGTATGCGGTCTTGGGTGGGACCGAAAAGCTCCAGACATTACCTTTCCATGGACTATTAGGCTCGTTGTCATTAATCTCATCGATTCGCCAATAGTAAGTCATTCCCGGAACAAGGCCTTCCGGAAAAGGAAATCCGGGAAAACCGACAACAAGAAATGTCGAGACCTGGTTGCCCTGGAATGTGCCTTCGGCGCCATCGTTCACATCGTCGAAATTGTCACCGAAGTACACATCGTGCGAAACAGCCAAATCTCCCGGCGCCCAGCTAAGGGTCGCCCATGTATCCGCATAGAGGGAACGGTCGCGTGGGTCGGGGTTTCTGGCCTGAGTTTTCACGCCCAGCACATATTTAACCGCCGCTTCAATCAGTGCATAAGCATTTTCATTCAATATATCATGTGCGTAATAGTGAAAGAACATACCGATGCGGATATCCGCTGCAAACGGGCCACTGCCATCTGCAGCAGGTACAGCCAGCGCAGCTCCCTTTTCGTAAACAAGAATAACATCGTAAGTCTGGCCGTCAGCTAAGGTGGCTGTTGCAATGACGGTGGCCTCATCCCCTGCGTCGCCATTGGCAAATTGGGCCGTGCCTGCTGAGCCCGCGATATCAGTCAGAACGCTCACGGTCCCACTGAGACCTGCGGCCAAAAAATGCCCGGGGCTGACGATTGTTATATCTGTAGTTGCCACATCGCTTGTTCCACCGCCACCACGTGTCATGCCCATCTCATCCCAGCAGTAAGGCTCGCCGACGATCATCGGAGTTTCTATTTCTGTGATTTCGTTATTAATGTTGCCGGAACCTACCGACTCGGAAATCCAGACCAAATCCGCGGCGGCAGCGGCAGCCTCAGTGTCTGCTTCATTTTCATCGTCATCAAAATACGTTACCGTGTGTCCAAGGCTTTCAAGGAAATCACCTATCAAAGCGTCATTGGGGTAGGACGCTACGGTCGGGTCATTCACTATAAATAGTATATTGTCCCCCATGGCTCCAGCAGCTGAAAAACTAAGTGCTACCACCAAACAAAGTAAGGCTCTTACAAATACAAATTTTTTCTCTAACATAATAATCCTCCTTCAAAAAATAAATATAGGTTGTTAATTGAAATGCACAATATCTTATCCGCAAGGCACAAGTTCTGCTTTCCAGCTCTCTGCCTCGCATAATACACAATAACTCCTCCTCAATTCTGAAAACTACAAGGATTGCGCCCGCCCGTCTTGGCTCAGCACCGCTCCGACCCGCTCGGCCTTGACGAGCCAAGCCGAGACAGGCTGGATGACCTCAAATCCACAGATGCCTGACTGAGCAGGCACAAGCTTTACCCAGCCCCTGTGGCAGGGGCTGGGTTTACTATTTTCGTTTATACCAAATCAGCCGCTTTCCCGTCAAGGAAAATCTTTCGATCTCAGCAAAATACCTGGCCGACAATAGCCTCATACAGGTTACTGAGCAGGGACGCCCGAAACGCTGGTTGGGTCAAAGCCTAAGGCCTTGTCATCCGGCGGGAGGATCCTAATACCATAAACCGGAACCTCCAGCGCAATAACGGCAGCGGCGACTTTTTGATCTTGAACTCCTGTGAGGCCGGTATCCTCAAAGTCAGCAGGTAAAAATGGAATCGGCTCATCAAGCGGGTCGCCGTTCTCATCTAAAGACTGCATATAGCCTATGTCGTTGCCGCCCTTCTCAATTATGAAGATAGTAGTAACCGGCATAGCAAACACGGTTTGCACATAGGCCTGATCATCGGCACTGGCCCCAACACTTAGATCAAAGTTGTCTGCATCCTCAGGTGGAAACGACGCATGCATCGGATCACCGGCAAATGTCGTGGTCCCGAGAATCAGATCAGCAACGGCAACACCATTAATTGAAACTATCGTGCCGTTATCGCCGGTCGCTTCAAAAGTATCAACCGGACTGATGGTGATAACCGATGGGAGAAGACTGTCAAGATACAGCCGAATGTCGTCAAAGAACACCAGACCCGAACCACCAGGCTGCGGATTGTCCGCGCTGCCAAAGCCGATAGACAGACTGCTGACATCGGTCAGAACAACGCCGGCATTACTGAACTCTTGCAGGTCAATATTCCATTCCGTCCACGTGTCTATCAGTGCTGCATTAGAGTCATCGTGGTACACCGTCGCAGACGTGCCGCTACCATCTTCCACAAACACATACATCGGCTCAGCCTCATTACTGAGCATCCCGATGTCCTGATTTACCCACTGGCCCGTACCATCGCTGGTAACGTTGGAGAATTTGGCCTCACATGTTAGAGCAGTGTCAAGGCTGGTCAGCGCTAAGCCTATGTACATAGGTGTATTCATGGCGACCGTCGTCAAATCCAACTGCGTCCACGTAGTGCCGTTCGCTGAATAATATGCCCTGACAAGTCCGCCTACTGTACGCTCTAATTTCACCCACTGAGGAGCGGTAATGCCCTCCATGAAAAACCTATTTGTGCTACCGCCCGTGGTGTTGCGAAACTGGAACCGGACCCCGTTTTCAGGGGTAATGAGCAGTGCGGCGTTGGCAGAATCGGCATCAAGCGTATCGCGAATCATCACACCGGCCTTGGCAAAAGGATCTGTGTTCTCCACGCTCTCGACCTTTGCTGAAATCGAGGTGGCGCCGGAGACTTCCTTCCAGGCGAAGTGGAACTGGTCAGAGTTACTCCAAATGTCCTCGCCCGAGGCGGTCATCGTATATGTTCCTGTCGGCCCTTCAGTGAAGCTGCCGACATACGCCGGATGTCCCCTGAACCACAGCGACAATATTCCAACGCCTTCCCTTGTCCAATCCTGCGCGGGACTGAACGCACGTTCGGCTTCTGAATAATTTGCCGTGCCACTATTGTCATAGAAAAGAGGCATTGACTGCTTGCCCCCGTGGACAGTATTTTGCTCGGCGGCGGGAGGAGCAGGATAACCAACAGTAGATCCGTTTGCCTCGACCTCCCATCCGTCTAACCACGCTTCATATATAATGTCGGGCGAAAAATCGTTGTAGTCCTCAAAATCGTCCACAACAAGATGATCGATTACTGTAAATCGCCAGACAGTTCCTACATCCCACCCGGGGGTAGTGCTGTTGGCCTCATCAACCCGCCAGTAACAGGTCTTACCCAAATCCAACTTAAGGCTTCCGTCGATAGGATAGCGTTCAACATCCTGCTCGATTCCACCGATACCATCGTTGACATCGTCAAAGTTCTCGCTGAAGAAAACCCTGTGCCTGGGTGATAATCCTTCTACATACACGCCTGGTCTCCACGTGAGGGCCACTTCCTGCGGCACGCCTTTGGCGCCATCATGCGGGCTGGGACTACTGCTCTTGGCCTGCGGAAGAGCAGCGATAAGCTCCATCGTCGGAAATAAACTTGGATTCAGCCATTGGTCGCCTGATGTTACCAACCACGTTAATTGATAATCCCTGCTACCGCCGTCGTCGTCGTCATTAACCCCAACGTTTACGCCAATCAAGTCACCTGCCCCCGGCGTAGTAAGCAAAGTTGACCATGGAACCGATATCTCACAGATATAACCGGGTGGGTCCGTCTTTTCTACAATCACGAATTCGACACCCGTAGTGTCAGTATTCGAGTTGCCACCGGTACCGATAGTATCAGGGTCGTTCCAACGGAAGCCGTACTGAAAATCGTCAGTTGCATAGGTGCTTCCTTTGCTATTGTCGGCATCTATGTGAACCTCGACGGCATCGTCATTGTGCATGTTGGGCCACGCCCCGCTTCCAGGAGAGTCAAATATAAGTTCAGCGTCGTTGACATCCACCAGAAAGTAAATTCTTGTCGAATCCCACAGTGCCTTCCACCATGCTGAAAAATCCCGTTCATTCTCGATGGAGCTGGCATCACCTACAACAACCTGGTCGATAGGATGCGCCAACGCCCCGTACCAAATTGCATCTACCTTGCCATCGATGACCGGTGCATTCCACGCCCCCTGGATCTGGCCATCAGCCGGCTGAGCAGAGGCGTTACTAACAAGGCCCAGCATCAAAACAAAAGAAACCAGATAAATCAATTTCTTGTACATAATAATCCTCCTTTAAAAAATAAATATAGGTTGTTAGTTGAAATGCAAAATATCTTCACTGCGGAGTACGAAGTTCTCACTTAAAACTCTGTGCCTCGCATAATACACCATAACTCCTCCTCTATTCTGTAAACTATAAGGATTCCACACCTCAGAACCTCAGAGGCCCAAAATCCACAGATACCAGCCCATTCGAACCTTCGGCTACCCCTTCGACTACGCTCAAGGCAGGCTTTCTTTAGCTCAGGGCTACGGCTATTTCAGGGCAGGCCCTCTGCCGGTACAGGCCTATTCTACGTTATTTATACTAAATGAACATCTCTCCCGTCAAGGGAAATCTCTCGGTTTATTCATCCCGTCCCGTCTTTGCCGCAAGGCATCCGCCGCAAAGCGTCCCTTTCGGGACTGCGGACGACGGGCGGGATTCATCCCTTTTCAACGGAGCAGAGCCGCTTGTATGCAGGATTGCCCAATCAGGTCTCTGACCTCCTCTGCAGTCTGTATAAGCTTCGCAATGAAAGGTGCAATAACCGTGCATAGACTATAATCTCAAAAATGCAAATTGTTTTGAAAAACCTCCTGTTTTTCCCATTTTTTGCTGGACATTCGGCTTGGAATTTGATAAAATAATACTTAATAAGCATGTTCCTCAAGGGTGGGGGGATTCACTCTTAAGTAGTATAACAGTTAGTGCGCCAGAATAGGCTGGGGGGGGAAATAATCCCAGGTAGAATTAACACATTGCTGATTATATTGCTATTGCTCGTTACGGCCACGGCGACAAAAGCTGGGCCAACCATGAGCAATTACAATGAGAGCTTCGCTGCCGGTGCTGTGTCACCGACTTCGGAAGCACATATCTCCTTCGTACACAAAACAAGCCATATTATCGAACCTTCTAATGCTCACTTGGCCAATATCGGCGTAGAGCTTCTAAGGCCACCCGCTGATTTCACAGACTCGGCACCTGTTGGCGCAAAGATTTTGCCCCCCATACCTGCTGCGCTTTTCATGGTCTTAACTGGATTCCTTTGCGTTTCATTGGTTAAGGACCGCAGGCTCTGGCTGGCAGCCCTGGCTGGCCTGCTGTGGGCAGGCCAAGCTGGTTTTCATGCCATTCCTCAATTAGCGGCCTATATGAGCTCCCAAAAACATATTCAGCGAAAAACGCCCGATAATACTGCCTGCCTGTATCGGGTTGAAGATTGCTGTCGTTCGCGTAGTGATATCGAAGGCACGCAATACATTGGCCTGCTTCACCATTTAGCTGCAATACCAGCCGGCACAATGTCGCTGCTATTACCAGCGTCTCTTCCGTCATTGCAAGCCCAGAGAGCCTTTAGCCCTGAGCGAACAAGAGCTTGCCCTGAATTAGCCTTTAGCCCTGAGCGTAGTCGAAGGGGTAGCCGAATGGGTCGAAGGGGAAGCAGCCTTATTGCACCGCGTAAGCGCGTGGTCTCTGCGCGAACCAAGAGCAGTGCCGGAGCTCTTCAATTTGCAATAGCTCACTTTTCATTCTTACTGAATCCTGCAGTTATCTGCCCGGCTGCGAGGGCTGAGCAGTATATTCATTTTTCGCCGGCATCTACTTTTGCTCAATTGGCCCGCGGCCCGCCTGACCTCGACTTGATAATTGTAACCTCCTTTCTATACGGAGGGTCGGTGCGCGCGGGCCCTTCAGGTCGGAGGTTGATGTAATTGTTACTTAACACCTTTGTAATTTTGTGCACTAAGGAGAAATTAAAATGAAACGAGTATTATTAACACTTGTAGTATTGGCCTTAACGGCCACAACGGCTCTGGGCAACGCAACTCCTATTGGTTCGTCTCCTCACCTCGGATGGTGGAACGAGCAGGCCCCTGGCACTACCCATCAGGCCTTCGATTTCACAGCCGCAGAGCAGGTCATAGCAGGGCCCTTCACGTGGACGTTCACTCCTGAGGAGTTAAAAAATCCTTCGACCGCAGAAGCTATCGTCACCACCCCGAACGGTGGATGGGAATCCGGCGTGTTCTACGATAATGGGATGATTTTCGTTACGTTGAAGATCGAAAACTACGAAATTCCCAACGCATATAAAGAAATTTGGATTGATGTCGGATATACAGGTACGCTTCAAGGTTGGACGGCGGGAGCACATAACGGTCTCGACCCGCAAGAATATAAGGTGGTCAGTCTTGGGCCCGGTGGGCCCAGTGGCGTAGCTGAATGGGGTTTCCGCATCTATCCGAATCCGCATTGGGAAGATATCAACTTTCAAGTTGCTTCGGTAATGGACTCGACCGGGCAGCTTATTCCCGCTACCTTGGATTGGATTCACGTGGATACGATTTGCATTCCCGCACCTGGAGCTATTTTGTTAGGTAGCATTGGTGTAGGAGTTGTCGGCTGGCTGAAAAGACGCAGGGCTTTTTAAAACAACTTGGGATACACACCCTGTGAAAGGACAGGATTATGAGAAAATTAATCGCAATCTGCGCCGTTGCAGCGTTGATGCTGGCCGTAAATAGCCCAGCAAACGCAAGTATAACAATTACGGATGTGGTCGATGATAGCGATGGTCAGGCTAACACCTATTTCAGTAGTACCTCAACCGATACCGACGCTACTCGGCCATCTCCAACGGACACTTACCGTTGGTGGAATGAAGACTGGGGCTGGACCCACACCTTTAGCCCGCCTGGACCGGCGCCGGTCTCGATAATTTCCGCAACATTAGCGATTGAAGCATGGGACGTGGATCCAGAGCCGTATCCTGAAATTGATGAGATATATGTAGGAACAGATTCCGCTGGAATCTTTTTAGGGGACCTAAATGACATGGATGATGTTTGGAGTACAACATCCCTTCCTCTTCCCGCCTCGACCTTTGCCGACTTGATGGATGGGACTATCAATATATTTATGGATATTGATTCGACGCACAATCAGGATTTCTGGGCAGTAACCTTGAAATCATCCGCGCTTACAATTACTTATGAGCCGATACCTGCTCCCGGTGCTATCGTATTAGGTGGAATTGGTGTCTGCTTTGTAGGCTGGCTGCGAAGACGTCGGTCATTGTAACTAATGCCGACAGGCATCCGCCGCAAGGCGTCCCTTTCGGGACTGCGGACAATAAAAGCCAATACTACTCTGCGAAGTTGCTACGTAGCACGAATTGCAAAGGGCCCTGGTCTGATGGATCAGAGCCCTATTTCATTGTTCCCTTTTTCCTTGATTTGAGAATACTTAACAATCAGCCCAAAAGAACGTAACCTGTCGCGACGTGTCTGCGACACGGCGGACTGGACTGGACTGGAGCGGTTCTCGTTAGTTCAGAAATTTGAAGCTAATAGGTTGCGTTACCGCGACCAAGCGTGTTATAATTATGGCAGATAACCATGCCAGCGGAACTCATCGTTTCTGGCGAACCGCACAGTGTAGTGAATTAGTGAGTGGTGAGTAGAATAAGTGAACTAAAGTTTGGAGTGCCTAAAGTGTAAAGTGCCTAAAATGTTCATGGCATCGTTTAAGGTTGTCGATGCTCGTATCGATGCTTGTCATAGAAGCTTGACCCGCCAACGGCGGGTTTCAATTGGAACCCAGCGTTGCTGGGTCGCTTTTCCTCGAGCATCCAACGTCGAGCTTCCAGTCCGATACCAGCTTCGACACCGACAAACAAGCTTCT
>JBDRTM010000584.1:0-6000 GCA_043824065.1 Planctomycetota bacterium
CCAACAGGTTCGACACTAAAAGCTGTCCCGGCACACAGGCGACAGAAGAAGAATCGCTTAAACAGTTAATTTAGAAAAGGAGCTGCTATGAGAAACTTGATGAAAAAATATGGGGCATTAAGGTTTGTGATGGTTTTCGCAGTTGTTTGCCTTAGCTGGGCTATCGCTGTGGCCCAGACCGGCAATGAGGAACCAGAAGGAAAAGCAGGTTTGACAAACCTTGAGCGGCGGATGCAAAAAAGTATATCTATCGATGTTAATGACGTGCCCATCGATACGGTAATAAGACAACTGGTTGAGCAGGCCGACCTGAACTATATCAAAAGCCCAAACGTCATCGGCAATGTAACCGTTACGTTTAAAGATGTACCGCTCGAAGAGGCACTGAGAAATATTCTTTTTGTGCACGGCTGCACCTACGTCCCGACTGATAATGTGATAAGAATAATAACCTCTGCCGAAATGGTTGAAAAAGCCGAGCCAATTCTGACTGAAACTTTTGAAATTGTCTATGCAGATGCTGAAAAAGTCGTAGAGGCTCTGGATAAATCCAAGTCACCTCAGGGCTCGGTATCCTTCATCAAAGGCACAAGTTATATAATTGTTACCGACACCGAGAGCAAAATCAGGAAGATAAAAGAGCTGCTCGATAAGATTGACCGCATCACGCCCCAAGTACTGGTGGAGGCAAGAATCTACGATATAACCAGCCGCGACAAGCTCGACCTCGGCGTCGAATGGAATGCAGGCCGTGACACCGAATTTACCGGGACGACAATAGGTACAAATCCCGCACGTAATACCGACCCGTTCATCTCAAGCGGCTTTAGCGCTGCAACAGCCAAAACTGCTGCCGCTACAAGCGGGTTTTTCCGTTTTGGTTTGCTCAATGACAGAATTGATATTGATATGCGATTGAGAGCTGAGCAGGAAATTACCAACGCCAAGCTTCTTGCAAATCCGAGAATATTAGTGCTTGATAATGAAACAGCCCTTTTCGATATCGTGACCGAACATCCCTATGTAGAACGAACAATATCGGCGGGCACCGTCACAGAAACGGTTCAATTCAAAAATGTCGGTGTTAAGCTTACGGTCACACCGCATGTTACAAGGGACGGCATGCTAAGATTGCATATCCAACCGGAATTCGGCGTTTTTGTGGAGCGAGTTACACTTTCTACGACTGATGTACCCGTTGTTGATACCCGCAAAGTTGACACGATAGCATTGGTTAGAGACGGTCAGACCGTAGTTTTGGGCGGCATGCGCAAAAAGGATGTCAGCAAAGAGATTAACAAAATACCGCTGCTCGGCGACCTACCTCTGCTGGGCGGGCTATTTAGATTCGAAGGTGAAGATACGGCTACAACCGAGCTGATTGTTTTTATAACGCCGCGGATTATCTTACAAGAGCCGGTTTTGTCGTTAGACGAGCAGCAGGCCTTTGAAGAAACCAATTTTAGCAGGCCGAAGCCGGATTCTACCAGAGCAGAGAAAAAGATTGCTGAAAAACCTACTGAAGAATAAGTGTTAAATTCGTATCTCGTATTTTGTAATTTGTTTGACGATATGCGAGCGACGAGCGACGGGCGACGAATCAGTCTTTCTTCACGTAAAGCGTCTGGGTGGGGAAGGCAAACTCGATTTGCTCGGTCTCAAATCGCTTCATAATCTCAAGATTGACCTGTTCGTTGACCTGGTGGTACAGCCAGTAGTCAGGCGGCTTGACCCAATAACTCATATAAATATTCAAAGACCAGTCGTTAAAATCACTGAAGCACACCCTCGGCGGCTTCTCGGGGTCGGTATTGACCTCCGGTACGCCGGCGAGAACCTCTTTTATAATCTCCACCGCCTTTTTGGCTTTGGTATGGCAAGAATCGTAAGTTATGGTGATATTAGAAGTCCTGCGAATAAAGGGACGCCTGCCAATGTTTTCAACGCACGAATTTGTAATTACACTGTTGGGTATGGTTACAAGATGACCCTGGAGTGTGCGTATGCGTGTGCTTCTAAAGCCGACCGCCTCAACCGGACCCCGGTGCTCGCCGATTTTTACAAGCTCGCCCATTTGAAAAGGCCTGTCCGTAAAAATCGTAATAGAGCCGAAAAAATTAGCTATCGTATCTTTTGCTGCAAGAGCAACAGCAATACCACCGACACCGGCGCTAAGAAGAAGAGACTTGATATTCGTCCCTAAGATATTCTCGCTGATTAGCAGGACCGCGATAATTGCAATTGTTAATCGTAAGGCCTTACGCACTATGGGCACCAGCATATCGTCGAGCTTTGTTTCAGTTTTTCCGACCAGCCGATTCAGGTAGTATTCGATGACGTCCACAAGCCGATAAAGCCCATAGGCTGCCGCAATGGCCAATATCACTCGTGCGAGCTTTGTCCATCCCTCGCCAATAGCGGTTCGTATGCCGTTTTCGTCATCGAAGAACAGAGGGGCCTTGGCGAAAAATATGCCGGCTGCAAATGTCGCTACATAGATGGGATTCGCCAGCGCCTTTAGCAATAGTGTCAGAGAACTCTGGCCTCTTTTCTCCGCCCGCCGGACGGCATAACTATTAATGGCAAACTGGACGATTCGCCCTGCTGCCATTGCCACCAGCACTACCAGTAAAACAACTCCAAACCGCCAAATTGTATTTCCCCTGATTATTTCGTAGTTGATAATTTCCTGCCACCAATCAGCAGAACCTATTATTGCTGTTCCCGACGCCGTCATAACTTATCTCCCTGATTAGTTCCTGTTGCGGAAAGCAAAAACCTGCGATGTCACCCCTGCGAAAGCAGGGGTCCAGGGCGAAAAAAACTGGATTCCCGCTTCCGCGGGAATGACAAATACTGTTTCGGCAACAGGAACTAATTAGCTCTCGTATCTTATATTGAGCTTTTCAGTTCACTAATCGCTCGCACCCCCGTGCTTTCTTGCCAAAGCAAGAGCGGGGGTTACGCGAGTGCAGGCGATTATCAATAGTCAATAGTCAATAGTCAATAGTAAATAGTCAATAGTCAATTTCGATGGTCTTTCCACCAAAAGAAGCTTTTTTTATGAAACTTCGGCTATTTGCCGAATTTAGCTGGATTAACTTGCCGATAAATGATAAAAGAGTGTGAATCGTGAAGCTTAAGGGGTGAATGATGTCATCCGGCAAACTAAACATTTATAAAAGGCCGAATTTCAATAGCCCTCGGTTATTACTGGGCTTCTCCGGGTGGATGGACGGCGGCGAGGTCTCAACGGGAACCGTAAAGTGCCTTATAGAGACGCTCGGCGCACAGAGGTTTGCCGAGGTCGGGCCGGAAGGATTCTATATCTACAGTTTTCCCGGCCCAATGGAAATGACAGCACTGTTTCGGCCGCACACGAAGATAAAAGACGGCCTGATTAAATCCTACGAGATTCCCACAAATGCGTTTTTCTACAGCGAGGAAAATGACCTTATACTGTTTTCAGGCAAAGAGCCCAATTTGCAGTGGGAAGAATATGCCGAGTGCATCTTCTCGTTATGCGAGCAGTTCGGCGTCAAAATGATATATTTCATAGGCAGCGTTGCCGGCCTTGTGCCCCACACCCGCGAGCCACGGCTTTTCTGCTCCGTTTCGGATGCCGGGCTTAAAGAAACCTTCCAGCATTACGGCGTAAAATTCACCAACTACGAAGGGCCGGCCAGTTTCATTACGTATCTGACAGCAAACTGCAATAAACGAGGCTTGAGAATGGTATCTTTCGTCGCCACGATTCCTGCTTACGTGCAGGGCAGTAACCCCAAGTGCATAGAAGCCGTAACAAGACGGCTGGTAGGTATGTTGGAGCTGCAGATAAAGCTTGATGAGTTGCGGGCCGGAAGCGACGAATTCGAGAAGAAATTAAGTGAAATTGTGCAGGAGCAGCCGGAATTGGAAACCAATATCCATAAGCTGGAAGAGGACTACGACAACGAGATTTTCAATAGTGAAATGGGCGATTTGAAAAAATGGCTGGAGCAGAAGGGTATCAGGGTGGATTAAGAGTCGCCGATGCTCCATAGCTTTGGCGACGGAGCGCTGCCGGCTTAACTGTTTCTTGATATTAAAGCCCTGTCTTCGGACGGGGCTTTTTTAATGCAAATTCATCTATTTCCCGTGATAACCACTTAATACAAGAAGGGTCTTTTACAAAATCGTAATTATCCATGTCGACGCAGATTTTCGGCAGCTCCAATTTATCGTAGTATTCTTCATAAAGTCTATTTAATTTGATGAAGTACTGTTGAGTAGCTTTCAATTCTATGTTTCGGTTTCTCTTCTTGACACGGTCAAGAGCTAGTTCATCTGAACATCGTAGAAAAACCACAACATCTGGTGTAGTCAGGCGTCTTACAAGTGCTTTGTAGAGTTCCATAAATATCTGCAAATCTTCAGCCTTAATGAGGTTCATTCTTGCAAAAATAAGGTCCTTAGAAATATGAAAATCAGAAATGTATCCCCCTTTTTTTATTTGCTTAAGTTCGTGAAACACCTGGTGATAATGAATGAGAACAAAAGCTAATTCTGTTTCTAACGCATATCGCGATGGATTCGAATAAAACTTGCCAAGGAAAGGGTTGTCTTCAAATCTCTCTAACACAAGATTGCTATGACGCTCAGTTGCAAGCAGTTCTGCAACTGTCGTTTTCCCTGACCCTATACACCCTTCTACAGCAATATACATAATCATTTATAACTTTGAATGTTTTCAATGCCTGTGGGGAAATGCCGATAACTATTGTTTTTGGTCTTTAGGATTCTTGCTGCTGTCAACTTTCATTTGCATTAGCGAATTTTCAAATTCAAGCACCGTGTTTTGAAATGCTTTAATCGAATCTTGCGTAACGTCTTGTTGGCT
This sequence comes from Planctomycetota bacterium, assembly GCA_043824065.1. GTDB lineage: Bacteria > Planctomycetota > Phycisphaerae > Sedimentisphaerales > Anaerobacaceae > NIOZ-UU13. Next base: position 4,880 of record JBDRTM010000584.1, read on the forward strand.
GTTTATATTTTGTAAGGCCAATTTGATATTTGCAATATCTTCTTTCATGAGACCTAATTCTACTTCTGTTTCATTTTCAACATGGGTTGAAATGTTTTCATTTAATTCATTTTTTATACACTCATATTTTTCATTGACTGTTGAAAACTTTCCTTCTTGCCAATAGAAATGCTTGAGGAGGATGCCACCGAACGTAGTACAAATTGCAAGAAGACTAACTATTCCAAATATTTTCAAAGTGCTAACTGTTGATTTGGCATCGCTACAAATATTGTCAATATTTTTTCGATATTCAGGGAAGTCCTTATTTTTTAGTTGTTCAAAGCTCTTTTGCAATTTGCGCATAGAACTACTGTGTTTTTCGCCCTTTAACCAATAATCATGCACCTTCCTATCTTTATGAATTAGTTCTTCTCTTCCTTTAGCGAAAAGAGCTATGGGCTTCCCACAAATGCCCAAAATATCTTTTTCCAAGAGGTCTTTTTCTTTATCTATCGAATTAAGATCAATCCCCTGTGTTGTTTTGAAAGGACTTGTACGTATGAAATCGATAACTACAAAGCGATCGCCGTACTTTAATTTCTTTTCTTGATTAGTCAGATTATGAATAGGGCAATAAAAGTGCCCATGATAGCCTGGGTCTATTTGTAAGCCATCATCTAAAAGAAATCCCCTATACAATTGTCTGACCTCAAGATTATATCTGGCGATTAGATAATATGCGATATTTAACCATTCACGTGTCTGGACATAGACAAGCCCATTCTCAGGGATAATTATTTCTTCTCCTTCATTGAGTTTGGAAGGGGTTTCATCAATGTAGTATTCTGAACCGACATGAAGAACATATGATGCTGGTCTTATTGCTTCAGGATCAAAAGGCGATATCATATTCACCTTTTCAACATAGTAAGCAATTTGGTCAGACAGTAAAACAGCCCCCTTCTTTGCTTCATCATTTATCGGGTCCACCCACAAATCTTTACCATGAAATGACTCATACATATGAATGCCCTTTCTGTAATCGGATAGGTTTATTAGTGGACAGTTTTTTGTGTGCATTAAGACAAATTGCTTCGTGAACACCAAATCCAGTCCCGACTAATTCCACAGGAACACCC
>JBDRTM010000585.1:0-7683 GCA_043824065.1 Planctomycetota bacterium
TGGGGAGAACCGGTGAATCTTGGTTCTACGGTCAACAGTTCAGCTTTCGATGTGAAGATGAATATTTCAACAGACGGGCTGTCGCTTATTTTCGACTCCGATCGCTCAGGCGGGTATGGTGGTCATGACCTGTGGGTATCAACACGCCCCACGCTTTCCGACTCCTGGGGCACTCCGGTGAATCTTGGTTCTACGGTCAACAGTTCGGGTTGGGACTATGCACCGGCGCTCTCTACCGACGGCCTGTCGCTCTTCTTTAGCTCCACTCGGCCCGGGGGGTATGGGGGGTGGGACGATTTATGGCTCACGAGACGGGATACAACGAACGACCCCTGGGGGGAACCGGTGAATCTCGGGCCAGAAGTCAACAGTTCGTCTGGCGAGGCGGGCCCGAGCATCTCGGTTGATGGTTCTACACTCTACTTCGGATCCAACCGCCCCGGTGGGTCAGGTGGTGTGGACCTGTGGCAGGTGTCAATCCTGCCGGTCGTTGACTTCAACGGCGATGGAAAGGTGGACACCGATGATTTATTGATACTGATTGACAATTGGGGCATAAATGAACCGCTCTGTGACATTGGCCCAACACCGTTTGGCGATGGCATCGTGGATATGAAGGATCTGGAAGTATTTATGAGCTACTGGGAGAAGGAGAATATCCCAGAAATTCCGGAAGAAGAACTGTAAATAAATGCGGGCAAGGAACCTTCTCGTTCTGCCTGATTGACGATATTCGCATCTGCAGTGAGGTGCTGAGCGTAGAAGAAGTCCCGCACCAATTTAGGCATGAGCCGAAGCTGGAGCGAAGCGGAAGTCCGCCTCTGGCGGGATTAATTGGTGCGGGATTTCTCGCAATAAAATTAACAGCTTTTATATTGTGAGGATTGAGATTGCCACAGTCGCCTACGGCTCCTTCGCAATGACATTGTTGCTCCGGCAGGCTCCGCCCTGATGAGCCGGAGAATAATTTCACACCTCAAAGCCACATTAGTAACAATTCGCTGGAAATTTTTGGCTATTTTTAGTAAGATATATAGTCGATTGTTCAAAAATTTGTGAGGCAGGATTTATTAAGTGTACAAATCTATGAAATTCTCGTTGTTTACCCGGTTAGACGGCTTACTATTTGGCGAGCAGTAAGAAATAGAAATCGTTGTGGGCTGCCACCTCGCATTTCAATGAGCTGGTGTTGTTATCGAAGGACGGGCTCGATACTCTTGCTATTTGTTCTTGAAGAATACGTTGTGCCCGGCATGATACATCAGCTCTATCTATCAAGCGGACGAAAATTCACATCCATCTCATTGAGCCGCTTTAAATGTTCGACCAGGCGGTTCAGGAACAACTCATAGCTGCGGCCTTCCCTGGACGACCAGAGCACCTCACTAAGCGCGGCGGCACGCGGATAGGCCATATACTCGCGGTGCTTGCGGTCGGTAATGTATTCGCCCCACAGTTGTCCTTGTCCACCGAGCACCCGTTTGGCCTGCCCGGTGTCGAGCGCCGAAGGGGCCGGCTCGAATTGGTAAACCTTCTCCAGCGGTATATGCCCGCCGATGGCCTTTGGCTCGGTCTTTGCCGGCCCCTGGTAGTAGTCGAAATAGGTGTGCGAGGTGGGGGCCATAATCACATTGTGCCCGGCCTTGGCGGCAGTGATACCGCCGGCTTGTCCACGCCAGCTCATTACCACCGCGCCCGGTGCCAGGCCACCTTGAAGGATCTCGTCCCAACCGACCAGCAGCCGACCGTGACGTGTCAGGAACGCATCCATCTGCCTGATGAACCAGCTATGGAGCCCGGCTTCATCCTTCAGTCCCAACCGAAGGATCAATGCCTGCATTTCCTCACTTCGTTTCCAATGGTCCTTGTTCGCTTCGTCCCCGCCGATGTGAATATATCTGCCTGGAAACAGTTTCATCACTTCGGTCAGCACATCCTGCATGAAGGCAACGGTTTGCGGGCGCGGCGCGAGAATCCTCTCGTTGGCAGTCCAGCGTTTTTCCGGCGGCAGGTTTTTCAGCTTATCCGGGTACAGGCCGATGTCGGGGCAGGACACAATCGCTGCCCCGGTGTGGGCGGGCATCTCGATTTCGGGTACGATGGTTATGTAACGCTCTGCGGAATAACGGACCAGCTCGTGAATATCGTCTTGAGTGTAAAATCCGCCTGTATGCTGGCCGCCGGTTCCCTCACGCGTGCCGCGCTGGGTCGCTGAAGCTATGGAGCGCAGGCGACCGCTGCGCATAGTCGTGAAATCCATCCACGCACCAATCTCCGTTAGTTGTGGGTACTTCTTGATTTCGATGCGCCAGCCCTGGTCGTCTGTCAGGTGCATCTGCAGGCGATTGAACTTGTGCAGGGCCATCGTGTCGATGAAGCGTTTGACGTTCTGCTTAGGGATAAAGTGCCGGGCCGGGTCTATCAGCAGTCCGCGCCATTTGAATCGCGGATAGTCGGTTATTCGCACACACGGCACGGCCCATTCAATTCCCTCGACTTTCTGTTTGTTGAAAATAGCCGGCGGCAGCAACTGTCGCAGCGTCTGGATGCCGTAAAACAACCCGGCCGGCTTAGCGGCGCGAATGACGATAGACCGGGTTGTCACCTCAAGCTGGTATCCTTCCTCGCCGAGCTGCTCTTTTAGCGATGATTCGATTTCCAGTCGTACGACGTTTTCCACCCTGGACGAATCTTCGAGAAGACTCAGTCTATATCCCATCGCCGGCGTCAGATAATCGAGCAGCTTAACCGCTTCGGCTTTGGCTTCGGCACTACGCAGTGTTCCTTGCGGGAGTGCGACCACCTGCGTCCCGGTGGTAAAGCGAAACAGGCCGTCGTGAACTTCCAGCGCTACCGGGTGGGGAATGATGTGGACAGTCGATTGTGGGTTTGTCGATTTCGCCGCAAGGCGTCCTGTGGACTGTTCCGCGGCACGCAGAGGGACAACCCCAAGAGCCATTTTGGAGCGCAGGTTTTCGATACGCACCGGACAATTCTCAAAAGTATTACCTTGCAGAATGGTCCGCTCAGCCTCTTCGCTGATACGAATGCCTATTTTCTGGTTTTGGCCTGCTGTATTTTCTAATCTTGTGTTGCGAACTGCAGTAAGGATTGGAAAAATAGTCGCAGCGGTGGCATCTTTATCCACCCAAAAGTTCTCTTTGGTCAGCCGGTCTAAAAAGAGAACATCTCCCTGGATGGCCGTGACCGTGGCACGCAGCACATCATACTGCCAGTCTCCCGTTCCTTTTTTTGAACGGAGCATGACGCCTCCTCCGGGCGTAAACCCTTCTACGTCATTGACCTGGACGCCGTACTCATACCAATCCGAATCCCTTAAGAGAGGCGTCACGACGCTGCCGGTTTTTCTGAGTACGGTTCTCTCTCCTGAGCCTCGCAGGGTGATGTTAGGGCGCAGATAGATAGCATTTTGCAGATTATATACACCCGGCAGAATGTGAAGCGTACCTCCACCCACCCGGTCTAAGTATTCTATGCCGGCCTGGATAGTCTTGTCGTCCCTGCCTTGCAGGTCACCTTCGGTCTGACCGACAGTCAGGACCAAATTCCGTCGGTTTCGCATTGGACGGTTGGTGGATGTTACCCCCCTGCTTGTCTTCGACAAGAAGACAGGGGGGCCAGCTATCTCTTGATTATTTATTCTTACGCCGGCATTTACACCTACTGTGACATAAATGACCACGGCAAGAACAAACAATGGTATCATAAGCCATTTAAAGAATTTTACTCCACAGGATGCCTTACGGCAGTTGTTTTCCCACATCTTTATGCCTTTCGTAAATTGAGGGTTAGAAGAAAAGAGTAAGCTCCACTCCGAAATTATTGGTTGGGGACGAGCTTATTGGCTCTTCTTGCCCCGTTATGACCAAAGGGCATCCCTTCGGGAGAAATCTCGTTCCGGGTGCTGTTGTCCTTTCAGTACGGCTTTTTTCTCCCGACAAGGATACTGCGTATAACGGGGCGAGCCCTTTTTGGCCTCCCTTTTCAAATTCCTGTACGGGCCCACGGGCGGAAGCAACGGCTTAAGTCTTTCTACAATATCGGGATGCTGGTCGGAAATATCATGTATCTCAGCAGGGTCGGTCTTCAGGTCGTAAAGAGTCAGCTCCGTGATTGATTTCCTCTTCTTCGATTTCTTTTCTTTCGGCCGGTTCGCAATGAGTTTATACCGGCCGTCAAATACGAGCGACCAACCGCCCAGTGAGCTGGTGGCATACGTTCGCGGCAGACCACCTCGTCCTTCAAGGAAGGGACGCAGGGACCTGGAATCCATGTCCTTCGGGATTGGAATCCCGGCATAATGCAGGAACGTGGCGGTGAGGTCCAGCGTTTCCATAGGCTTATCGCACACCACATTCTTCCGGATCGCCGGGCCCGATATGACCAGCGGCACGCATGCCGAAGGATGATATGGCTTCGACTTGCCGCCCATACCGCGGTCGCCGAGCATTTCGCCGTGGTCCGAGCAATATACAATGAGCGTGTTCTCAAGCTCGCCCCGCTTTTTCAACTCCTCCTGAAAAATCCCCAGCCACCGGTCAATGTTATGAATCATGGCCCCGTAATTACGCCTTTTCGCCGACATGTCACTGCCCTTACCCGCTCTCGCCGGCGGGAATTTCGTATCTTTCCACCTTTCGTACATAGACTTGGTTATATCCATGGGCGGGTGCGGACCGTTGAAATTGATTTGGATGAACCACGGCTTTGGCTTCGGAACCGAACGGACAAGGTCCAATCCGTTATTCGCTATCCAGTTATCACAGTACGCGTCATCCGGCATTATGGACGGCCCTGCATAATCGTGGTCCAATGTTTTGAAGTTCTTGATATGAGCATCCGCAAGGTTTCTATTCTTGAGGAAGGCAAAATACGGCTCCGGCCTCTTAAGATTCTTGTAAGCGTTCACCCCGTCCTGCTTGCCGGCATTATCGATGCCGTCGGAAAAACCCCAGGCCTCCAGCAGGGAAGGCTTACCTTTCCTTTGATGCCTGCCGTCAGCTCCCCAGCTCTTGCCCGGCTTGTCCAGGTCGAATTTGCCGCATCCGAGCACCTGATAGCCGGCGTCGCGAAGCAGGGAATAGAAGGTCGTCTGATGCAGCGGATATGGATTACCATTACCGGCCACTCCGCAGTTCGCGTATGTCTTGCCTGAAGCCAGGCAGGCCCGTGACGGTGCGCAGACGGGTGAAGGACTGAAAGCATTTGTGAAATGCACGCCCCGTTTTGCCAGTTGTCTCAGGTTCGGCGTGATGTCCGGCAGCTCGGGATTCCGCCGGAAGGCGTCCCTGCCGAAAGGCATCCCTGACGGGATTACGGGAATGCTCGTCCAATCAAACCGATGCTGGTCGGGGTAAAAGAACAAAATGTTCGGACGCCAAACGCCATCCCTGGCCATAACACAATCCAGAGTCATCATGGCCGAAAGGCCCGCGCCCGCCGTCTTCAGAAATACTCGTCGATTCATCTTCATCTGAGATTCTCCAAATAAGTCGCTCAGCAGCATTACAATAACTTCCGATGCATCATTGTACCAAATTGACTCCAATACTTCTACCGGTCTTATTCTTTTTTGACCAAGTCGTTGTGCTCCTCGTGCAGATTTACTATCTTATGAACATACAGGTTCAGAAACGCAGTCAGGCAGAGCTTATCTAATAGACAGGAGATATGGTGTTATGGGAAATATAAGACAGAACAATGCTACCTCTCTTCTCGGAATTGTCAGAAGCAGGACCACCCTCGTTGGTTTATTATTCCTTGTTCCCATTTACGTCTTCCTTGCGGATTCAGCTACATTGGCGGCAGAGTCTGTACCTGTGCAGGCGGCCGACCAAAACAACTGGGGTGCTCCAAAAGTTCAAGTGTTCCAAAGGGAGGGGAAATGGATTATCGAAGGGCAGAGAAATCGAATAGAACTAAATCCATCAGATTTGCAAATGACAGTCTATACCCAGAGACAGACCTGGTCGATGATACCATCGTTTTCCGGTGACCTTATCGTTGAGAATTCGGGAGCGCGATTGTCCCTGCGTCTTGCCGATGCCGAAAAAAAGGAAATCTCACCATACCAAACGGGTTTTAAAACCGGAATCAAAATTGCATTGGAAGACTTTGCCCGCCTGCCGCTGCGACTCACGTCGCAAGACGTGGCAGCAGGCAAAGACATAAAAATTGATGTGCAAATCTCGCTTTTTATCTGTCTCGAAGGAGAGCAGGAAGAATTGGTTTGCGAATTGATTGCCACAGAGAAAACCGCAACGGTCATGGAGTGTTTTTGGCCACAGGCCGTGAGTAACAATTGTTTTGATTATACCGTGGTTCCCTTTATGCAGGGTATGCTGCTTGGGAAGGATTGGCCGAAGAAAGTCCGGTTGTATAATACGGTCTGCTATGGACGCGGATTATACATGCCGTGGTGGGGACATCAAAAAGGGGAATCCGCCATGCTTGTTTTACTGGAAACGCCGGAAGATGCCGGCTGTCGTTTCGAACACCCTGCCGGAGGCCCGACCAAGATAGAATTACGATGGATTCACTCTCTCGGAAAATTGGCCTATCCGCGACGTGTCAGGCTCTGTTTTTTCGATAAAGGTAACTACGTCACAATGGCCAAGCGATACCGCCGGCGTGTTCTCGAAACCGGTCACTTTGTTTCTCTCAAGGAAAAAATCGCCCGAAATCCTCTTGTGGGTAAACTGGTTGGCTCTCCTGTAGTTCATACGAGCATTCTGTATCACATCCAGCCGGAATCCAGCTATTATCACAAAGACGAGCCCGCCAAAAATCATCAGCTGGTCAGCTTCGATGAGCGGGCCAGGCAGCTTCGTCAACTGTCCAAAAAAGGGATAAAGCGTGCCTATTTACATCTGGATGGATGGGGTTTTCGAGGATATGACAATCTCCATCCTGATATCATTCCGCCTTGTCCGGAAGCGGGCGGCTGGGAAGGCATGAAGCGCTTTGCCGAAACCTGCGACCAATTAGGCTATGTTTTTGCAATCCACGACCAATACAGGGACTACTATCTTGATGCAAAGTCATACGACCCTCGTCATACCATCCTTGATAGAAAAGGAAATCGTCCTCATGGTAGTACCTGGTATGGCGGCAAACAGTCCATCCTTTGCTCCCGGCTGGCACTGGGTCACGTCAAAAAGAATTACCTATCTTTGCTCAGTCATGGTGTGAAAGTACGCGGGGCTTATCTTGATGTCTTTGCTGTGGTGCCTCCCGATGAATGTTACAACCCTGAACACCCTGTCAGCCGAGCAGATTGTCTGAAATATCGCGGCACGTGCCTGGATTTCATTCGTGCAAATGGAGGCGTTGTCAGCTCCGAAGAACCGGCCGACTGGGCCATTCCGCATATCGACCTCGTTCATCACGGCCCCTATGCCCTGGTGCCGAATCCCGGACGTGGCCCGGCAATGGGAATCCCTGTACCGCTTTTCAACCTCGTCTATCACGATGCGCTTCTGCTGCCCTGGTCGCTGGGAAAAGGCGCGTGGGGAATTTCTGAAAATGACCTCGGATATTTACACGGCTTAGCCAATGCCGGCCTTGCTTATCTGTCGCTGAATCCAGGAGAAAAGGAACTGGTCCGCGTGCGGACGATGTCTGCCTTGCATGAACGAGTAGGGCTTCTGGAAATGACAAATC
>JBDRTM010000586.1:0-2449 GCA_043824065.1 Planctomycetota bacterium
GAGATGGATGCTTCCAATCACGGGGTTATCGGCGCTTATTTGGTTTCTGGTCCGTGTCGTGCCGAAACCTTCCCGTGCGACGTATCCGTGTCAACGCGTTGCAATGCCGCTTGCCTCGGGCTTTGTCGCCTGGCTTGTGGGGCTGGTGGTCTCGGTTACTGCGTTTAAGAAAGCCAAGCAGCTACTTAAAGAGTCTCGAGCAGCGTTGGCGTGTCTGTGCTTAGTCATAGCAGGGGTGATGGGTGTAGTTATGCTGGCCAATCTTCCGGAGCGGCTGGCCAATGCGCAAGGGCGACGTGGGCCTCACGGGCCAATAGGTAAGGCCCAAGGGATTTATCCCGGGCGGGTTGTCTGGGTCCACGACCCAAACGCAACTGATTGGGACGGCTATAATTCACCGAAACACGGCTATAAAAAAAGCGACCATACCGACCTGGCGGTGGTAGAGAAAATGCTCTCGCAGGCAATTCGGGGCGTGGCCGGTAAAAACTCCGATGCGGCAGCGTGGGTCGAGATATTCAAATATTTCAACAACAGCCAAGGCAATGGAAACGTGGAGTACCAGGCCCGGGAAAAAATTGCCATTAAAATTAACCTTACCACCTGTAATGCCAAATGGGGAAACGTTGACCCGATTACGTATAACAAAAAGTCCAGCGTCATGAATAGCATCGACAACTCGCCGCAGATGATTCTCTCGTTATTGCGCCAATTAGTAAACACCGTGGGCGTTGAGCAGAATGATATCACTATCGGTGATCCAACCGGGATGATACCGAATTATTACTGGAATATGCTGCATCCGGAGTTTCCGAACGTGCACTATCTGGATAATTACGGCGGTCGTGGCAGGACCCGAACTGAGTTTTCGGATGTTCCATTTTACTGGAGCACGAGTGAGGCGAACGGAAAAGTACAGGATTATATACCGGTCTCATTTGCTGAGGCAGACTATATCATAAACTTTGCTATTTTGAAGGGTCATTCCTCAGGGGTGACACTGTGTGCAAAGAATCACTATGGCTCGCTTGTGAGGACCCCGCACGCCTATCTAAGGCCGGAGCTTCCGGGCCTGCCCGGGGATGGTGAATTCCTTGATTATTACAACATGCATTATAGCTTGCCGAACGCCGGCCAGAACCCACCGTGGAGCCCGGGGAAGGCTCACTACCGGGCTTTGGTAGACCTGATGGGGCATTCTGAGCTTGGCGGTAAGACAGTCCTTTACCTGATTGATGGGCTTTATGGAGGTTACTATGCGGGCGCACATCCATACAAGTGGGACATGCGGCCTTTCAATGGCGATTGGCCTTCAAGTATTTTTGCCTCTCAGGATCCGGTGGCCATTGACTCGGTGGGGTACGACTTTGTGAAGGAGGAATGGCCGGACGTTGTTCGGTACGGGCGCTCCCCGGATCCAAGATATGATATGCAGGGTGGAGCAGAGGATTATCTGCATGAGGCAGCTTTAGCGAATGACCCTTGTTCGGGGACGTTCTATGACCCTGACCGTGCCGGTGATGTGGTCCGTCTGGAGAGCTTAGGTGTTCACGAACATTGGAACAATGCTGCCGACAAGCAGTATTCAAGGAATCTCGAAACCGGGGATGGCATTGAGTTAATCTTCTTACATAGTGATGCGATTAAGGCAGACATAGACAGCGATGGGGATGTTGATATGCGCGATTTGTTTGCGATGTCTGAAAATTGGTTAGAATACGGTGAACCGAACTATTTGGATGCAGACCTTAATAAGGACCACACAGTAGATTTTAAAGATCTGGCGATTTTGGGTAAGGACTGGGGGACAGTCACGACCCAGCAATAAAGCCCCTGCGGGAGTCTTAGGACTTGTAAATAAATTATCTTCCATTTTTGGCCGGCTGCGGCTTCGGCTGGCGGTGTCAGCAAAACTCGGACTACCAACCAGTAGGCCTGCGTTTTGCTTCCTTGCCAGCCTTGTCCTCGCTGGAGCCAAAACGAAACCTAATTTCTTTACCAGTCCTTAAACAATCGGGGCTTATACTGATTCAGTATAAGCCCCAAATTGACACGAATCTGTTTTAGTATCGTCTGTCACCGCAAACGATTAACCGATAGTTCTGGTTATGGAGCCGGCCGATATAAACGAATATCATCAAAGTACGCCGTACCGGAACCGCCGGGCTGCGGATTCTTCTTGTCGCCGAAACCAACGGCAATCGTATTGACATTGGCTAAGTTCACGCCCTGGTCTGCGAATGCCTGCAGGTTGATATTCCATTCTGTCCAGGTGTCTATCAATGCCGCATTGGGATTATCGTGAAAAACCACAGCGCTGCCATTGAGAGCAACATACATCGGCTCGGCGTCGTTACTGGCCATAGCTGCACCGATGGCCTCGTGAGTCCAAATCACCGGAGTAACCGTGCCGGTGGTCTGGACGTTGGAGAATTCGGCTGTGCCTGTC
>JBDRTM010000587.1:0-5371 GCA_043824065.1 Planctomycetota bacterium
TGATTGTGAATCGACGGGAATTTATTAAGTTTGCTGCCGGTGGTGCAGCGGCGGTAGTGATGCCAAATTACGGCTGTTCGGTGGGGGAGAGTTCTAAAACGATAACCAAACGGCCAAATATCATCCTTATTATGGCGGATGATTTGGGCTACGGTGACATTGGCTGTTACGGCAGCAAAAAGATACAGACGCCGAATATCGATGTCTTGGCGAGAGGGGGGATGAAGTTTACGGATTATCATTCCAACTGTCCGGTGTGCAGTCCGACAAGGGCGGCTTTACTGACGGGACGCTACCAGCAGCGCAGCGGTATCGAGGGTGTTATCTATGCAAAGGGGCCGACCCGGCAAACCGGAATAGCATTAGAAGAAATAACCTTTGCCGAGGTTCTCAAAAAGCACGGCTATGCGACGGGGATTTTCGGTAAGTGGCATTTAGGCTATAACGTGGAGTTCAATCCGGCCAAGCAGGGGTTCGACGAGTTTGTCGGCTATGTCAGCGGCAACGTGGATTATCACTCGCATATCGATGGGGCCGGCTTCGACGACTGGTGGAAGAATTGCGAGAAGGTACCCGAAGAAGGTTACTGTACCGATTTAATAACCAAACACGGGACAGAGTTTATTGAACGGCACAAGGATGAGCCGTTCTGTTTGTATCTGCCGCATGAAGCGCCGCACTATCCTTACCAGGGCCGAGAGGACCCGCCGGAACGTCTGAGTGGCGGCAGGAAAGGCAAAAAAGCCAAAGGGAATGAGATTCTCCGGGCGTATAAGGAAATGGTTGAGGTGATGGATGAGGGTATTGGGCGGATTGTCGAGACGGTCAGACGTTTAGGGCTGGAGCGCAAGACATTTATCTTTTTCTGCTCGGACAACGGCGCTACCAAGAAAGGCTCCAACGGTGCGTTATCCGGCTATAAGGGCAGCTTGTGGGAAGGAGGGCATCGCGTTCCGGCTGTTGCCTATTGGCCGGGGAGGATAAAAGCCGGTACAATTACTGACCAGACGGTTTTAGGAATGGATTTGTTTGCCACGATGATCTCAATCGCCGGGGCAAAACTACCGGCTGGTCTGAGGCTCGACGGTGTTGACCTTTTGCCGATGCTGACGGAAGGCAGGAGGCTGCCGGAACGGATGTTGTTCTGGCGTTACAGGAAAGAAAAGGCCGTGCGGAAAGGACCCTGGAAGCTGCTGGTCCAGAATAACCATTCAACACTTTATAACCTCGATGATGACCTTGGTGAAAAGAAGAATCTTGCCGAAGCAAAGCCGGACATGGTCAAACAACTTGAAGATGAGCTGTCGGCCTGGGAGCAGGAAGTTTCTGCTGGTGTTAAGCTGAGGGCGTGAAAAGCTACTCTGAAGTTGAGGACAGAAATTTGGTGGAAGATACAAATAATGCTGGAGGTATAGATTATGGAAAGTAAATCGGTAAGTCGGCGTGAATTTATTAAGGGCTGCGCTGCGGGCGCATCGGTACTTGTCGGCCCAAGCTTGATTTCAAAGGAAGCATTCGCGGCCGGGAAGAAAAGACCTAACGTTGTTTTGATAGTAAGCGATGACCATGGGCTTGATGCTGTTGGCTGTTATGGTAATCCTGTTATCAAGACGCCGAACCTGGACGGCCTTTCGGCTGAGGGAGTGCGGTTTACGAATGCCTTTTGCACGACGGCCAGTTGCAGCGCCAGCCGGTCGGTGATTTTGACGGGTATGTACAATCACGCCAACGGCCAGTACGGACATGAGCACAGTTATCATCACTTTGTCTCTTTCCCCGACGTAAAGTCTCTGCCGGTGCAGTTGACCGAGGCCGGGTATCGAACGGGGCGGATAGGAAAATATCACGTTGCGCCGGATGAGGTCTATAAGTTCGATGTAGCGCTTCGTGGGAACAGCCGAAGTCCTGTTGAAATGGCGAACAACTGCCGGGACTTTGTCGGTGGTGACGATGGTCGGCCATTTTTCCTGTATTTTTGCACGAGCGACCCGCACCGCGGTGGCGGCAAGGCGGAGGAGCTGCCGTCCAAGCCGGACCGGTTCGGCAATCGTGCCAAAGGAGAATATCCGGGCGTAAAGGAAGTCAAGTACGACCCCGAGGATGTGATAGTTCCGCCGTTTTTACCGGATTCGCCCGAGTGTCGTGCTGAACTAGCGCAGTACTACCAGTCGGTCTCGCGGGTTGACCAGGGAGTTGGACGGCTGATAGGTGTTCTGAAAGAGGCGGGGAAATATGAAAATACGGTGGTTATCTACATTTCAGATAACGGGGTTGCATTTCCGGGGGCCAAGACGACGCTGTATGAGCCGGGGATGAATTTGCCGTGCATTGTGCGAAGTCCATTACAGAAGAAAAAAGGCATTACCTGCGATGCGCTGATTAACTATGCGGACCTGGCACCGACGATTATGGACTTTGCCGGCGCACTGTCTAATAAGAACACATTTCAGGGCCGGTCATTCAAGCCGGTGCTGGAACGGGAACACCCCAGGGGATGGGATGCAACTTATGCTTCGCATACCTTCCACGAGATAACGATGTATTATCCGATGCGGGTGGTGCGTGAACGCAGGTATAAGCTGATATGGAACATCGCGCATGGGCTGGATTATCCGTTTGCCAGTGATTTATGGGAGGCATCGACGTGGCAGGCGACGATAAGGGGCGGTGAGAAATATTACGGCAAGCGTACGGTCGAGGCGTATATACATCGGCCGAAATTCGAGCTGTACGATTTAGAAAACGATCCGGATGAGATTGAGAACTTGGCCGACAATCCGAAGTACAAAAGAGTGCTTACAAGACTCCAGGCAAAACTGAAGGCGTTTCAAAAGCGAACGAAAGACCCGTGGATACTCAAATGGGAATATGAATGAAGCGAACAATTTCGTGGCTCGTGACCCGTGCCTCGTCGCTCGTAAAATGTGTAAATTCTAAATCCGAAGCACGAAATCCGAGACAAATTCGAATAATCAAAACACAAAATTCAAAACCAAGCACAGAAGCAAAGAGAAAAAAGAGAAGAATTAGATCTTTCGACTCGGCTCAGGACTTACGCTTTGCTTCAGTTTGCGATTTAGAGGACGATTTCAATTGATTCCGCCGGAGTTGAATAGGAGGAACGAAAAAGCATACATAGTCCTTTTGATTAGTCAAAAGGACTATTACCATTTTAAAAGTATGAGGTTCGGGATGGAGAGATTCAGAAGTGAGAATTTATAAATGTTTGGATGGCTGGTGGTTAATTCGGTCAAAAGACGCCGTATCTTCGAGCCGTCAAAAGACGGAACTTAGATATTGATTATTGAGTAATGATTAATGATGATTTATTATTCGTTTTGACGGGAATTGCGGTTTTGGGTCTGGCGGAGGTGGTATTTTAGCTCTTTGCAGGAAGCTGAATTTCAGTGCATAATAGATAGCATTTGTTTGAAATTGTGTAATGGAATATATTAATAGTGATATGCCCCAATCCGACGAAAAAGAGGTTTGTGATATGAGTAAAGTGCCAAGGATTTTCATTTCGTATTCTCATGACAGCGAAAGACATAAAGCGTGGGTTCTAAACTTATCTACAAGACTTATGGCTAATAGGGTGTACGTAATTCTTGATCAATGGGATGTTAAATTGGGTAGCGATATAGCAAAATTTATAGAGCAGGGATTATTTGAATCTGATCGAATCATTATGATTTGCACTGAAAACTATGTTGAAAAAGCAAACTCTGGAAAGGGTGGCGTTGGATATGAAAAGACGATAATGACAGCGGAGTTAATGAGAGATCTCGACTCAAACAAAATAATCCCCTTACTCAAAAATAATGATAAAAAGAAAACTCCAACATTTATCGGAGAAAGAAAGTATGTCGACTTTAACTTAGATACAGAGTTCGAGGATAAATATGAGGAGTTAATTAGAGACATACCTGATGTGCCTTTAACGCCAAAGCCCCCATTAGGAGCGAATCCATTTCTAAAAAACAAGCAACCAGAAATAAAACCTCTTAAATTTCAAAGTGGCTCCGAAAAATATGTGTCAGCATCTTTAAGGGGTAAGGTTACGTTTGATTATAGTAATAATAACGGAAACTACATAATCGGAGCTGGTGATTTAGCTTTTGAGACTCACTGGTCGAAGGCTGGTGATACATCAATTTGGACATATAAATTTGGACATATAACTATAGGCCAAGTATCGCAGATATCGGGCTTGCGCTTGATGTTAAGGAGATATCCGAAATTAGTGATGCAACTCGGTATGATATGACATCTGATGCCAGAACTCCCAGAGAAGGCGAAATAGTAGTAGCCAGAAACCAGAAAGGTTATTATGCTGCGATGAAAGTCCTGGATGTCAAAGTTCGAACAAGAGCCGACGACAAGGATGAACTGACTTTTGAGTATGTTATTCTGAGCAATGGAACGGCAGATTTTAGGAAGTCATATTAGTTTTTTGTAAGATTCACAGTGAAGAAGAACCCCGGCCAGAGGCCGGGGCTAAACATTTTTTCAAGCGTTTGGAGGGGCATGTCACAAGTACTATCTAAACAAATCTTGTAGGTTTATTTGGAATGGTTATAATCTGGATGGATTTCGTATCAAGTACGGAATGACCCCGCACCAAATTACGGTATGGACCTATTTAGTACGGGGCAAGCATGGATTACATCGCCGTTCCGGCGACGGCTAAACGACCCTGGGTGAAACCCAGGGATAAATAATGAGGAAGGACAATTAAATGGCGCTATTATTGGGGTACGATGTTGGAAGCTCATCGATAAAGGCGACGCTGATAGAAAGCCAGACGGGTAAGGTGCTGGCGAGTGCGAGTTCGCCGGAGAAGGAATTAGAGATTATCGCAAAAGAATCGGGCTGGGCTGAGCAGGAGCCGGCGGTGTGGTGGAAGCATGTGAAATTAACTACAAGAAAGATAGCGGATAGCGTACAGCGTACAGCGGATAGAAAACTAAACGCTATACGCTATACGATGAAGGATGTGGAGGCGATTGGGATTTCTTACCAGATGCATGGGCTGGTGGTAGTGGACAAAGATAACGAGGTGTTGAGGCCTTCGATAATCTGGTGCGACAGCAGGGCGGTTCAAATTGGTGAGAAGGCGGCGGCGAATATCGGAACGGAAAAGTGCCTTAAGAGCCTGTTTAACCTTCCCGGTAATTTTACGGCGTCGAAATTAAAGTGGGTGAAGGAAAACGAGCCGGAGGTCTATTCGAAGATTGATAAAATAATGCTGCCGGGCGATTATATTGCGATGAAGATGACGGGCGAGATAAAAACGACGCCATCCGGTTTGTCGGAAGGGATAATGTGGGATTTCGAGAAGGATGGATTAGCGGAATTCGTCCTGGAAAAC
>JBDRTM010000588.1:0-5313 GCA_043824065.1 Planctomycetota bacterium
TACTACGACAACAGTGTTGGGTACTCTGAGGCAACTTTGACGTTGACTTATCCGCGTGACTGGACGGAGAATGGTGTTAGCACATTAACGATTTGGTTCAGAGGCAACTCGGATAACGCTGCTGAGACATTGTATGTTGCTCTCAATGGCAGCGCAGTGGGCAATCACGATAATCCAGATGCAGCGCAGATAACTACCTGGACACAATGGAATATCGACCTGCAGGCATTTGCCGACCAGGGCGTGAACCTTGCCAATGTCAATACGATTGCCCTTGGTCTTGGCAACAGGAACAATCCGGTTGCCGGCGGTTCAGGTACAATGTACTTTGATGATATTCGTTTGTATCCTCCGGCACCGTAAGCCGAGATTTGGCTGGCCCCCATTGCTTCTGCCGTAAGGCATCCTGTGGACTTCGGATTGCGAAGCAAGATATAGGGGAGCGGTCGACCCCGTTAGATAACGGGGTTGATATAGCAGATTGACATCACTTGTACCTGCCTGCACCTGTCGGTTTCGCAGGCACAGGTGCGGTTACGCAAGTGCAGGCAATTCAGGGCCTGTACCGACTGATTCGGTATAGGCCCTTTTAATTGATAAGTATATAACCACCCAATAAATTTGGGGGCCGATTATTTAGAGAGTTCTTCCACAAAAAACCTGCCTTTTCAAATTAGTATTGTTAGTATAGGCCGCTGTGTACGCATTTATATCCATAATAATATCGTTGGCTGTGCTGGTAACGCTGCTTCGGCTGAAGGTCAAAATAGGCTTAGCTATGGTGATTTCAGCCTGTCTGCTGGCGCTGCTGTTGGGTGTTTGGCCCTGGGACGTCGGGCGGACATTGACTGGGGAATGGCAAAGCGAGCCAAAGACGCGAACCACGGGCTATCTTTTCGTGTCGCTGACGGCCCTGCTGCTGCTGGTCAATGTTATCGGTGCGGCGATGGAAGAGATCGGCCTTTCTCAACGGTTGGTACCGGCAATGCAAGGTCTGTTCAAAAGCCGCAGGTTTGCGTTAGCACTGATACCGCTGATGATGGGGATGCTGCCCACGCCCGGCGGCATCATGCTCTCGGCGCCAGTGGTCCGCGAGGCCGGTGATAAAATCGGGGTCGAGCGCAGCCGGCTGGCCGCCATTAACTTTTTGTTCCGCCATCAATGGGAACCGGTTTGGCCGCTTTTTCCGGTGGTACCTTTTATTCAAAGCCTGCTTGGTATCTCAGCCTTGAAGCTCTTTTGCTACCACATTATGCTGACCGGTGCGGGTATCCTGGGCGGTATCATTGTCCTGCTAATGTTTGGCATACCGCCGAAACGTCCCGAACACCAGCAGGTCAAGCGCCACGTAAGCCATAACCTGCGTGACTTATTGCACGCCTTTTGGCCTATCGCATTTACCGCAGGTTTATATGTTGCCTTTAACCTGCCGCCTGCGGTCGGTATCTTTTTGGCCATTATCGGATTGCTGATGATACACAAAGTTCCCTTTAAGCGCTGGCTGTCCGTCTTCAAGGCCGCCCGCGAGCCGGACATGGTCCTGCTTATTTTCGGAGCGCTGTTTTTTAAGCTCAACCTCGAGACCAGCGGCGCCATCGGCAGCGTCGTAGAATTTCTCACAAGCGCCCATGTACCGCCGCACTTACTGCTGTTCGGCCTGCCGATGCTGGTCGTCTTCACGACAGGAGTAACTATGCCGACCGTAGCGATTACCTATCCGTTCCTTATCGCCTTTATCGGCACCGGGTCCGAGGCCAGGATGGGGCTCGAAGCATTGGCCTTTTCCGGCCTGCTTTTCGGCCTCTGGCTCACACCCGTTCACCTCTGCCTGACCCTCTCGGCCAGTTACTTTCAAACTTCGCTGCTCAAAATCATCTTTAAATTGCTGCTGCCGACAATAGGTGTCGCCATTGCCGGCATACTGATGGCTGTATTCTGCAGCTAAACAGGCACATTCGGCTGACAAAGGGTCAAGTGGAGCTGTTGTAAAAGTCTTTGCCGCCTGTAAAAATAGGTGAATGGTTTCTGATATGTTAAGCCGAAGATTCTGAGAGAATTCATGAAGAAGATTTTTTAATATAGACAGGATAGACACGAAGGAAAAAAGCCATTTCGTCAGCAGCTTTCATAAAGGCATCAATATAATTTGCGAAACGCGTTTGTTTCTCGCGCTTACCAAATTCAACAAACTCAACAATGTCGAAAAGGAAATCGCCTGGCTCTCGAAATTTTAAATTGTAGTTGTTCCTGTACATTCGCATTAGAGATTGTTTTGAACTATACTATTAAAGAAGCTATCGAATTGGCTTTTATATGAAGATTTTGGCATTTCTGTGTCGAGCTTGGCGAATGCAAAATAATGGTCTATGGATGAATTATCTCAAATTGGGGCGAATTCATTTCTTGGAATTTCTGCTCATTGATTTATTTACTGATTTACGGCCAACTCTCACATTCGCTACAGCTCTTCCATACGCATCTCTGGCTATTGTGTGAACTTCAACCTTTTTACCTTGGATGAGTTTTTTTAACTGCTTAGTTGCTTTGCTTCCACCCTTTCTGCCTTTCTCGGGAGCATCAACGTTAGCCAGACGTACAGGATGCCTACGTGACTGGGTTAAAAAGGTGTCGCCATCGATTACCTTTGTTACAATTTCTTTTCTCTTAGCCATATTTGTGTCCCTAAATAAAGAGTAATGTAAAACTAATATAATATTATCTGATATTTTACTGAAGTTCAAGGAATTTTTACGATTTATCCAAAGCACTTATTGTTAGCTCATTATGCTGGGATGAGGTCGTTTGTTATCATCAGACAGGAGGTGTTGCAGGTTGACGAAAACCGGGAAGATGGTAAGATTGGGCCGGAATATGGAAATGTAATAAAGCGGTATTGTTCATGAGTTCGGCAAAGGAGATAACATTGCTTGGAATCGATAATACCTTTGAAGTTATTTTTCTTGTGGGTTTTGTTGTAGGCTCGGTTATACGAAAGGTATATACATTCAGATGCAGAGGCAGCAAAGCCACCAAAAAGCGCAAGAGTCTGGTGGATATTATTCTGATTAGCGCTGCCGGCGTGGGATTAGCTGCGCCTTTGCTCTATCTGTTTTCGCCGTGGCTGGACTTTGCTAATTATGACCTGCCGGGATGGTTAGGCTGTGTTGGTACGGTGGTTTTTGCGATGGCCCTCTTTCTGCTTTGGAGGTCACATGCCGACCTCGGGCGCAACTGGTCGGCGACACTGCAAATCAGGCGGGAACACTCGCTCATAACGGACGGCATATACCGCCATATACGGCATCCCATGTATGCGGCACACCTGCTGTGGGCAATTGCACAAGTGCTGTTGTTGGAGAACTGGCTCGCAGGCTGGGCGTTTCTCGTGATTTCTGTTCCTTTTTATCTTTTGCGGGTGCCGAAAGAGGAAAAGATGATGCTTGAGCAATTCGGCCAGGAGTACCGTCAGTACATCAGCCGAACCGGCAGGATTATTCCATATCTTCCCGGATAGAGACGTGCGCTACGCATATCGCCAACCTTGTTCCAGCCAGGCGTAGTCGTGGCTGGTGATGCAGGTGCCCGCAACTTTCTTGAGTCGTTCGCGCCGGTCGGGCGAGAGCTTCGTCCAGGAGGCGCTTAAGTTCTCTCGGACCTGGTCAAGGGTGTGGACTCCACAGGTGCAGATGTCAACCAGTTTGTTCTCCAGCACGAAGGCGATCAAGTCACGGGGCAGGCCGGCGTCAGCGCCTTTAAGATCGCGATTTTCCAGGAGAGCACCGCGGACGAAGGGCTTGATGGTAATCACTCCTAATCCCTTTTTCCTGGCCGCCGGCAGCAGCTCTTCCGCAGCGCGATGCCGCACGTTGTAGGGTATTGAGCAAGTGTCAAAGTAGTCACCAAACTTCTCAAACGCCTCTAAGAACAGTTCGGGCGTGAAGTGGCAGCCGAATCCGGTAAATCGAATCTTTCCCTGCTGTTTTAGTTTGTCGAGCGCTTCGATTGAGTAAGACATGTCCCAATAGCCGGACTGCGGCGTGTCATTGGCGGTATTGCAGAGCAGGCAGAGGTCAACATAATCGGTTTGCCACAGCTTCAGGCGGTCCTCAGTCCACTTGTATATCTCCTGTTTGTCGGCTTCGATGCCCTTCATTTTGTGGGAAACACGGATGGAGACAATGAATTTATCTCGTGCTTTCAGCCTTTTGAGCGCCTCACCGGGCACACTGGATTCTTCCAGCGCCGTGCAGGAATCGAGGAAATTCACTCCCAGGTCCATCCCCTCGGCAATCATCCGGACGGCCTCGTCGATAGTAGGCCTGCGATATCCTCCCTGGCCATCAGGAACCTGCTTGTACGCCCAGCTATGGCCTCCAATTCCGATTTCAGAGATGCGCAGACCGGTTTTGCCGAGAACCCGATACTTCACCTTGCGGTCAGTCGTTTTCGAGCCGTTCGTTTCTGACGCCAATACCGACTGTGCATCCCCTAAAAAAGGTGCCGCTATTCCTCCAGCCATACCAAGCCCGAACTGTTTGAGGAAATGCCTGCGTGTCGAGCCGCCCGTCCTCCGTAGAAGTTCTACTTCGGAGGATGGAGCTTTGGTCTGGTGTTTCGATATGCGTTCGGTCATTCTATATGTCCTCCAAACATTTCGGTATCTGTACCAAGATTCTACCCCATTCTTCTCTGGGTTGCAAGGGATTCTTCGGTCTAAGTCGATTCGAGGAGAAAAGTGCCCGGCCATTGTCTTGAAGTTCGCCCTTCGACTCTACTCAGGGCGAACACCGAGCGCTGTCGAATGTGTTCGGCGTTCTAAATGACTAAAATCTCCAAACGAAGCCTACACTAAGCGCATCAGCCGACGCTGTTTGCTGGTACTCGATATGGTCTGCCAATTAATACGTGGGGCCTACTGCGACCTGGATCTCCGTAACACTCATCTCAACGAAGTCAGCCGCTGCCCAGTGCAATTCGTTGGCTTATGTGATCTCTGGTTCGCACGCGTTATTCCTTCTGCTTGATCTGCTACATATTCACCTGGTCCAAACATTTCGATAATCTCCAATATAGATTTTGGTTTCCATATTGGAATATCGTCACTTTGAACCAAAACACATCAAAAAAACTCTGTATTGTTGCTACAGTCTTATAAATGGCCACTATATCATAAATCGTCATTATATAAAGCGCACTTATTAAGTTGAATTGGTATTAGTCGAGTCGCAGGCTTTACCATTCGGTGCTCAGCCTCGAGGGCAGAGAGCTGCACATCCTTCTTATTATTCTTTGTGCTCGTTCAATCTCTTGAGG
>JBDRTM010000589.1:0-2638 GCA_043824065.1 Planctomycetota bacterium
CATATTTTGCCGATAGTTCTTATGATGACTTGATCTATATTCACCATCCAAAAGTATCACTCGCGGTATACTGCTTTACACGCTTCAATAAACGCCGCTGCAGAATCCTTGTAGTTTGCCATTTTGACTTGTTCTCTTGAAACGCGAGCGCACTCAGTTCGCCTCGCCGCGTCCCATTTGAGTACGTCCAAAAGACACGACACAATACTATCTCTGTCTTCAGGATTTACAATATAGCCATTCTGTCCGGGGACGATGAAATCAGGTGCATTCCCGGCATTTTCGCTGCACACTATTGGTATCCCTGCGTGTAGTGCCTCGAAGATAACCAGCGGATTGCAGTCGGAAAGACTTAGCAGCACGAATACATCGCACTCCCTGTAGTAGCGCACCATCTGGTCATACGGAACTTGGCCAAGCATTTCGATGCTAGCCGACTTATGGCTGCGCTGAAACTCCTCTACTATCTCGCGCAGGGGTCCTTCACCAGCAAGCACCAGTCCGATGGCATCCCCAGAGTTCTCAAGAAGGTCGCGGTACACCTCAAGCAACATGGGGATACCTTTGTTCTGATTAAGGCGGCCAACGAACAGAATTCTCCGGAAAGGTGGGCCTGACTTGCTGCCACTATCGTTGGCTGAACCAGACGAGAACAACGATCCATCTACGCAATTATATGACCTGAAAAAGGGAGCTCTGCGTCCCGCAGGGATTAGTGTTTGGAGATACTCACGAGAGAGCGTGCCAGCATCGACAAACGCATCTGCATTGGTAGCTAACACCCGCCTGACCAGTCTTCTTAGTCTACCCATTCGGCGCATACCTTCGGTAGTCTCCGTGGATTCGGACCACACTATGTACTTCTTACTAAATAGCTTGGAGTAAATAAACACCATGAGCGTCGCCAGGCTAAAGCCAGAGCAGATCAGGATGTCTGGCCTCCTTTGGATAAGCGAAGTAAGTAAACCCAATGATATCGACACTGAGCTACTATCAGACAAGGCGACATTTAGCCCTTTCATTGTGAGAACCTTAAAAGGCATAAGCTCGGCTTTTGTTTTCCAATGAGGGCGGTGCCGACATTTTGGGGCCGTAAGCACCAGAGTAAACTCGAACGGAGCGGTTCTGGCAATCTCCGCAAACAGTGGCACTCTATATGGGGGGATATTGTTGTGTATCAACCAAACGCTGGCCATTGGATAAGTGCTCTCCAGGTCAACTCACAAGCTTTTGTAATGCCCCGAATATAGTTTCCGCCTTTTTGCGACAGTCATATTCATCGCCGAGCATCGCAGCTTGCAATGCGATTCTCGCCGATAGCTCTCGGTCTCTGTAAATGCATCGCAGTTTCTCAGCCAGATCAGCGGGGTTGTCTGGTTCGAACAGCAGGCCGTTATACTCGTGCTTTATCATCGAAGCGATCCCTGGCAAACCGGCTGCAACCACGATCGCTCCTTGGGAAAGATACTCAAGGACCTTGATCGGATACGTTTGAGCTAAGTCCGTCGTGTTCCGGAATGGGATGACGCAGGCGCTGGACGAAATTATAAGCGATATTAGTTCATCGTGCTTCATGAATTCGTGAAAACGGACATTGGTACGGCCAGCTAACAAT
The DNA here is from genome assembly GCA_043824065.1 of Planctomycetota bacterium. Lineage (GTDB taxonomy): Bacteria > Planctomycetota > Phycisphaerae > Sedimentisphaerales > Anaerobacaceae > NIOZ-UU13. Next base: position 1,616 of record JBDRTM010000589.1, read on the forward strand.
GCAATCTGTGGCCGTATTTCATCTGGGATTTTGCCTACCACAACCAATTCGACGTCGGGGTGTGCTTGATTCAAAGTATCAAATGCTTGAGCCAGAAGATCAAGCCCCATGTCATGGGTGAATCGGCTTCGCATGCACAGGATTGTGAAAGGGCCATCGAGCGAATTGTTCCTTTTTCGCGATCCTCCTGTCTGCGTGTCCAGCCAGATTGCATTTCTCAGAAGCAGCATCTTCTCTTTTGGAACGCCGAATTCCGCAAACTCCAGGTCGGGAAGTACGGATAAAATGAAGAGGTCCGCGAACCTGAAGAGAAAGCGCGCAATCGTACGATCCACCTTGGATACACATCTCCGCCAGGGACGCTTCGCCTTCGACCCACATCGAAAGGGGATATCCCAGACATCAACAACCCACTTAGCGCCGAGCATGATCTTGCCGAAAAGACCACAGATGCACAGCTTGGACGGCTCGGTAAGGACAACGTCGAAGTGTTTGGACCTGCCTCTGGTGATCATCCAGAAAAAGCAGGCAATGATGACACCCAGTTTACCTTTGAACGGTGCACGAACGATCTCTGTGTCGTCAGAAGCCGATGACGAGAAATCAGCCCCTTTTTTCCCGAACACCGTCAGGCGAGCTTGCCGACTGAGAAAATACACCCGCTGATAGTGATTCATATTCACCATCCAGGTTTGGTGACTGGCGCCTGTAACAAACAGCACTCTCAACATACGTACAGCATTCCGCGCAGTTCCCTTCCCTTTGCTCTTGGTGGATTTACGTTCATAGTGATCTCGTTAGCCTTTTTCTGCATTCCAGACAATGCTCATTGCCATGAGCATATCCCACTAAATATCCTTTGCCGAAATTCCAGCCTCTGCCAAAGGTCAATATTGGCATCATAAATAGAGCCGGCAAATCGAACCGACTAATAGCTCTGATAATTGCCGATAGCTTGCATTGCTTTTGCATGACCCGTAAACCGGTCAATGGTGCTACAAGAAAAGCCGGCATTCCTTTCAG
>JBDRTM010000590.1:0-5231 GCA_043824065.1 Planctomycetota bacterium
GTACTAAATATGCAAAACAAACCCAATTTCCGAAAGGCCAAAATGAACTTAAAATCGCTTGCCGGAAAATCCGGCCAGACCCTTTATTAGACGTTCTTAGTTTTTTTAGAAGAACCTGGAGCAAGAAATTGCTAAAATAGATTAGCTTTCTCAAATATGCGAAAGCGGGACAACGCTTAGAGCTATAATCAAAGGGGCTTGAAGATGTCAAAGAATTTAAATCGCCGAGAGTTCTGCAAGAAATCTCTTATTACCTCTATAGCTGTTACATCAGCTTGCGGTCTTGAAGAGAAAGCTTTATTGGCAGCAACCGTCAACAGTGCCGCTGCACCGACCCGAATCCGCCACGGGCGGACCGCTACAGGTTTGCCGATGGGCAAAATTGGCAACGTTAAGGTCAGCAGGTTGATTATCGGCAGTAATCAATTTAGCGGCTGGTCTCATAGTAGAGATTTGAAATATCTCCGTGGTTTATTCCTGGCCTACAGCACGGACGAAAAAATCATGGAGACCCTTCAGATGGCAGAGGAAAATGGGATAAACACAATCATAACAGCATCGTCGGGTTATCTCAATAAATACTGGAAGGAAAGGGGCGGTCAGATGCAATGGATTGCCCAAGTCCATCCACAATCAAATGACCTGACAAGTGATATAAAAAGGGCCATTGATAACGGAGCAATTGGAGCATACGTGCAGGGCGGCGTTGGAGACAGTTTTGTCAAAAACGGCCGTGTTGACCTGCTTGGAAAAGCTGTCGAGTTCATTAAAGAAAACGGATTAATCGCCGGGATCGGCGGGCATTCAGTGGAAGTGCCTATCGCGGTCGAAAAGGCGCAGATAGACGTTGATTTTTACATGAAAACTTTACATCACGGGAACTATTGGTCCGCTACGCCGAAAGAAGATAGGATAGAATTTAATGTCGATAGCGATAGTCCCTATGATCACGATAATATTTGGTCCATTACCCCAGAAAGAACTATCGAATTCATGAAGAAGGTTGACAAGCCCTGGATAGCTTTCAAAGTTTTGGCCGCCGGTGCTATCCATCCGCGAGAAGGGTTTAAGTATGCTTTTGAAAATGGGGCCGATTTCGTCTGTGCAGGCATGTTTGACTTCCAGATCATAGAAGATGTAATCATTGCCAAAGATATATTGTCAGGGAACAGAGGACAGAGGACAGAAGACGGAAGACGGAGGACAGAAGACAGACTCTGACTTCCGACTTCTGACTTCCGACTTCTGACCTCTGATTTCTGACCTCTGACTTCTGACTTCGTGTATCCGGGCAATAATAATCTCCCGCACCAATTGTCCAGGCTTAAAAGAGTTGTGCTTAGGTCCGGGTGCGCGGGTTCAATTGGTGGGAGACTCCGGGCGAGGACACGCATTCACGAACTTGATTGCCTTTTCGATGAAAATCTCACCGGTCATTTCTCCCAAACATGTTCTGCTAATGTAGTCATATCGGTCAAAGCTGTTCCAGTCAACTTTTGTCAGAATATAACCAAAGGCATCGTTGGTGAGACCGAAGAGAAAGTTATGCCTGCCGTGCATTTTGCGCTTCAAGTAATAACCAATGTTCGGCAGGGCTTCGCCGGGAATCGTGAGTATCTGAGCATCACCGAGGCTCACGACGTTGACCTGCGCAGCTATGGTGCCTCTTTCGTTTAGCTCAAAACCTAAAGGGGACAGCTTTATAATGGAAAGCAGAAGCTCATTTTCAACCGGAAATTCTACAGTCGTGCTGCCGCAAAACAGTTTGGGATTTCTATGGACCGTCCCATCAGCAGCGATACGGAGGGCCTCATCTGCGAGAAGATGGCCGATACGGATGCACTCTTGCCAGGTCTGGATGTCTTTGCCATCAGGACCCCGGCAGTCGGCTGTAACCATGCCTCCTATGGCACTGTTCATGAAGATACCGACGCCTCCACCTTGCTTGCGGATGCGGTCATAGAGGGGCCCTACAAAATCGGGGCAGAGGATTCCCTGGTCCGGCCCGATTACTTCGGGATGACAGGCATAGTTCACGAGAGTAGCCAAAGGCCTATCTTCAATATCAAGGACTTGAATGACATGGCATCGAGGGTCATACAGGTTCTCCGCGTAGTAATTGTAGGCTATTTTGCCCCGTGCCCTGCCGGTGGCGATTTTGACGTGCGAAGGTTGTAACCGGCGGACAGCCTGGTTGATTGCGTCAGCCAATTTCGTGCAGACACTATTGAGGTATTCAATGTCGGCAGCGGTTTGGCCGTTCTCGTTAGGAAAGCCATAGCAGTCCGGCCCGCTGTGGTTGTGGGTGGCACCGATGAGGATATTCTCCGGGGGGATACCAGAAACCTTTTGGCGAACCCTGCTGCAAAGCACGCCGGGGAATCCGAGAAAATCAGTGCTGCAAATTGCAACGCGAGTGTTGTCCTTTTCAAGAACGAGCGCACGCACCGTTAATTCTCCAATCTTCCGGTCAACAGGCTCGGATGGCCCAACGCCACCTGAGACAGGCAGCAGAGAATCAGGCGTTACGTTACGCAAGACAATGGCGGCACGGAATGCCGCCGGGGCAGGGCAGGTGTGGACCATAACAGAGAACAGAAGACAGAGAACAGAGGACAGAGAACAGAGGACAGAATCTGACCTCTGATTTCTGACTTCTGACGTCAGACTATGCGATTTCCGATTCATATATTGTTTCTCCTTTTCACTGGGTTTGTAAGGCTTCTGCAAAATTGAGGTTAGGCATATATTATTTAAGAAAATCTGTGTTTTTTTGATTTTCTTAAATAATCGGCTAACTACTTATTACACAAGAACATACTTTTTGAAAAGAAAAAAACAAGAAGCGATTTTTTTCTTTTCAAAGTATGCCTAACCTCAATTTTGCAGAACTCATCTGGGTTTGTTTTTACTGCCTGAATTATTGTGTCATTCACCGACAACCCTATAGGTAAGGCTGCGTTCACCGGCGGTCAACTTCCATTACACATACTCTCCAGAAACTCCTCGTTGGTAGGGTACTTCTCGAGCAATTTGAATAGAGAGTCCATGGCCCCCCGTGCCCCGTAGTTTGACAAGACACGCCGGAGCGTGGCCAAACCGCCGCTATGGTCCTGGCTGTAGAGTTTGGCTTCTTTTCGTGTACCGCTGGCCGGGATGTTGATCGCAGGAAAGATTCTCGCCTCGGCCAAGGACCGGTCGAGGACGAGCTCGCTGTTGCCCGTTCCCTTAAACTCTTCGAATATCAACTGGTCCATTCGAGAGCCGGTTTTGATCAGACAGGTGGCGATGATAGTAACCGAGCCTCCGTTTTCAATGTTACGTGCCAGTCCGAACAGACGACGCGGTACTTCCATTATGCCGGCTTCCAGTCCGCCGCTCATAGTATGGCGGCGCGATGCGCCTCGCCGCCGGGTCCTGTTATTGAACGCTCTTCCCAGCCTTGTGAGACTGTCGATTAACAAGACCACCTCACGCCCGCATTCCAGCTCTGTTTGTACATGGGCGAGCATCAGCTCGGCAAGTTCCGCGTGCTCGTCGGCACTGTGGTCGCTTGGGCTGGCCACCACTTCGGCGCCCTCCACAGCCCTGCTAAAGTGGGTAACTTCCTCGGGCCGCTCATCCACCAACAGCACGATGATACGGCTTTCAGGGGAACAGTGGCGAATCGCCTTGACGCTCTGTTCCAGGAGAATGGTCTTTCCCGCCTTGGGCGGCGAGACAATCAGCTGACGTGTGCCCTTGCCTATCGGTGCAATGAGGTCAACTATGCGCATGCTCTCCTGGCCGCAACCGCCCAAGTCAAATCGTTCGTGCGGGTCAATCGCCACCAAATCGGTAAATCGTGTGCGTTTGCTGAAGGCCTCCGGTTGCATACCCCCCAGGGACTCGATTGTCATCAATCTGGATTTGCCTTTCTTTCGCTCGACCTGACCGGTGACGGCTGCTCCTTCGGCCAGGGCAAAGCGGCCAGTTATATCGGGATGGACCATCACTTCGGCCCGCCCCGGCCGATAAGACCGGTCCGCGGTCCTGATTGCAAACTGCTGTTTGCTGACACATTTCAGTATTCCAGTTGTCGTATCGGCCATCAAAATATTCCGTGGACATTTTTACAGAGACAGATGGTGATTCAAGAAACGCTCGTATTATAGCATATTGAACGACGTTTGCAACCCTCGCCCAAAGTTTATGCAGGCGGGTTTCAGTTTGTCATTTTCGAACTTGTTCTAAAGTTCGACTACAATTGAGGCTGGCTTTAGTCTTTTGTGTAATAAGTGATTGTGATTTCCGGGAGGACTCCTGCTTCGAGCACTTTTGGTTGGCTTTTGGAGGTTGGCAGTGTAATATATAATAGTCTAATGCTCTGTCGCATATAATTTGGGGGACTGTCATTGCGAGGCCTTTGAAAAAGGCAGCGGCAATCTCCGGCTTGCAAATAGACAAGATTGCTTCGTCGCTGCGCTCCTCGCAATGACAACCATCAATTGAAATGCGATAGACTACTAATGGCAAATGACCGAAGCAGGAAATTGAAACGAGGGCTTTAGGGCCGTTTTTGAACGCGTGTTGAAATACAGGAGGTGCAGTTGTGAAACGAGCTGTGTTGATTGGTGCGATAGTGCTCATAGCCACTATCTTGTCCGGGCATTCTGCCGCCCGAAGCCAACAGGAGAAAGCCCGGGCACGGATGAGCGATCTGCGTTTCGGGTCCTACGCCACATCCCGCCAAGTGGAAGAGCTTGCCACCAATGAGGCAGTGCGAACGCGGGCCTGGAAAACTATACAGCGTATGGGCATCACGAAGCTCTATATCGAGGTCTATCGCGGCGGCCATGTTGTGTCAGGCGAACACCTTACCTTTGCCCGCGACTGGCTCCAGAAGAAGGGCATCGAGGTTGTCGGCGGCATCGCAACTGTTCCCGGCGGGGATTTCGGCGTGCGCCAAAAAGGTCGCCTCGGCTGGTTCAACTGGCAAAACGAAAAGACCCAACGTGATCTCGAGAGAGTGATTCGTATGGCGGCGGGTATCTTCGATACCTTTATCGTTGACGATTTCCTCTGCACAGGCGATGCGAGCGAGGAATCGAAGGCCGCCAAAGGCGAGCGTTCCTGGGGTGAATATCGACGCGCTTTGCTCAGCGAATTAGCTCAATCGGTCTTCGTTGGACCCGCTCAAGAGGTCAACCCCGCCATCACGATGATAGTCAAATATCCCCAGTGGTACGACC
>JBDRTM010000591.1:0-4052 GCA_043824065.1 Planctomycetota bacterium
TTGCTGGGTCGAAATCCGAAACAAATTCAAATGCAGAAACGCACGCTTCTGACAGGCGTGACAAAAATTCAAAATTCAAAACGTTTTGGTCATTTGAACATTTGAATTTTGATATTGTTTCGGATTTAGGATTTCGTGCTTCGTGCTTTTCTGATAACCTGGTACCCTGATATCCACCACCTGGTAACCTGATGACCTGATAGCCCGAATCTTTAGTTCACTTTACGTCACCAATAACAGTGTCAAAGTCATATAGATTGCAACACTTATCGAATCGTTCGCGGTTGTAACTAATGGCCCGGAGCTTATAGCCGGGTCTATGCCGATTCGGCGGAATAAAAACGGCAGAAACAAACCAAGAGTCGTCGCCACCATTATTGCCGAGAACATGGCCGTCCCGAACGCAAACACAAGCCACACAGAATTTATGGTGCTTTCCGGGGCCTTTAGATTAAGCAGGACTGCGCACGCCAGACCACCTATAACTCCGCAGCTCAAAGCCACGAGAATAGCGATGCGCACTTCACGCGTGAAAACCTGACTTACTCTCAATGCCACAAGGTGACCGGTTGCCAGTCCGGAAACCACAATAGCCGAGGTTTGCAGCCCGGCGTTCCCGCTGATAGCTGCAATCATAGGTACAAAAGCAAGCGCAGCGGTATAAACAATAGCTGAACCTTTGCCAAATTTGTCGTGGAAAAACATCAGGACCAGGGCCGTTACCCCCGTCCCGATTAAACAGGGCAAAAGCCACGTCATTCGAATACGGGCCGCATGAAAAGCCGAAACCGTATCCAGCTCATCAGGATCGGTGCCTGCCATCGTGTACAGGTCCTCCGCAGCTTCTTCCTCCGCAACCTCGATAACACGGTCAGCAGTAATTCGACCAACCAGCTTGTGTTTTTTATCAAGAACCGGAACCACAATCAGGTCATTCTTGCTGAATATATTACGAACCTCCTCCTGGTCCGTATCAACGCTAACATAAATCGTATCGGGGTCAACTAAATCACCTATCCTCGTCCCTTCCGGCCGGGTCAGCAGGAATCTAATCCGGACATCACCAACAAATGCACCTGTTTTGTTAACAACATACACAGAGTAAAAATCCTCATCAATCTCCGCAGCACGGATTTTATTGACCGCTTCAGCGACCGTGGCATCCTCGGATACACTTATCACAACCGGGTCCATAATCCCGCCTGCTGAATCTTCCGAGTAGCTCATCAATTCTTTAATCTCAGCCGATTCGGCCGGAGGTATGCTTTCCAGCAGCTCAGCCCTTTCTTCTTCGGGCAGTTCTGAAAGAATATCCGCAGCGTCGTCAGGGTCAAGTTCGCTAAGAATGCTGCTCAGCTCCTCACCTTTGAGCAGCTCGAACAGCTCCGCCCTGGTCGCCTCATCAACCTTTTCCAGAACCTCAGCCGAAGTGGGCTTGTCCATAGCGTCGAAGATAGCACGTCTTTGCTCGTTATCCACAAGCTCCACGACCTCGGCTATGTCACTGCTTCGCTGGTCGCTGAGCAGTTCCCTCAAGGCCGATTTATCTCCCGATTCAAGTAAAGCCTCGATTTGTCGCACTAATTTTATCTGTTCATCCGCCATCCACATAAAATAACCAAATTTCTTGTACTAAGCAACAATTTTACACAAACCAACCGCTTTTTAATTTGTCACGCCTATATTTCGGCTGACACATGCAACTTGCCCTGGAGCTTATCCACGGGAACTACTCACTTGACTAACAACAGGGGATCTTATTTTATCCCCGGGAACTGCTCACCTGACTCGCAACAGGGGAGCTAAGCTAACTTGCTTTTCTGTGGGGGGTCGGGGGCCGGAGAGCTCAAGAGATTTAGCCCTGGGTTTCACCCAGGGTTTTTTGTTTAGCCGTCGCCGCCACGGCGACGTTGTCATTCCCGCGAAAGCGGGAATCCAATTTTTTAGCCCCCTGCACCGCAGGGGGTTCCCCACGTCCCGCGACTCCTTCAATCCTGACCTGAACCAAACGCAGTTCAGGGACCGTTGCGAGCGAAACGCGGCAATCTCAAATTCTAAATTCTTCATTCTACCCTCCAACCACTGGCCCTGCCAGTGGTAGTATTTAGCCCGGTCCTCTGGGCCGGGGTGCAAACGTGAGGAATGCCCTGTTATATTTAGCCCATCAATTTATTGATGGGTTTATGTCGTTATGTTTAGCCCCCAAATTTATTTGGGGGTCAATTAAAAAACAAAACCTGGCACAGACAGGGTTTGCCTTATTGGTTAGCCCTGGGTTTCACCTAGGGTTTTTTGTTTAGCCGTCGCCGCCACGGCGACGTTGTCATTCCCGCGAAAGCGGGAATCCAGTCTCCTTTTCTGTGCACTCGACCCAGCCATTAAGAGCTTGCTGTCCAAAGTTTTTTCGGATTTTAGAAAAATATCGTAGTATTATTCCGAATCAATTCGAATAATGCCATTCACCTCTTGTATAAGTTCTTTAAGCTCAGTAGGTTTTATGTTGATTAAAGTCTCAAAGCTTTTATCAGATTTGTCTCTATTCTCATTTACGCTACGTGTTTTAGGATGAATAAATTGATTCCGTAATTCAAAGACGGATCTTACTGACTTTAATATCTCATCGTGGATTTACATAAGAAATTAGCTGCCGCCAAAATCCCAGACGACAAAACCCGAATCCAGCGCCAAATCGCCACCACCGACAAACAAATCGACAACCTTGTTTACGACCTCTACGGCCTGACAGAAGAAGAAATAAGGATTGTCGAAGAGACACAGTTATCTAAGTAATATTTTTTTCTGTGATTTTAAGGAACTTTTCTTATGAAGTCTTCTAAATTTAAAGTTCCTAACTTTTCTGGACCCAATGAGGAATACCGGAAAGTTCAGGAGAGCATGAAGCAATTGAGCAAAAAACTTCAGGAAATAATGACACCAGTGGAAGAGATTGTACGAAGAGTTCGCGAAGCGATAGCAGAGGATGTACAGAAAATTTCCGAGGTAATAGCACCTATCGTCAAACGCATTGCGGAATTTCCTGATAAAACAAAAAGGGTACTTAAAAACCTTGCTGAAAAAGGTTGGTTCTTGCCATTGGACATTACGAGATCAGCAGTGGACCATTTAGCAAAATTAATTGAATCCAACGACGGTGATGAAATTAACCGCTTCATGGTTGAATTCTATACAATTCGATTAGACGAAGTACTCGATAGTTTGGTCGCAGCATTTCCTGAACGTTCGCATCTTTTCCGAACCGCTTTTAAGGCTCATAATCGCAAGGAGTATGATTTAAGCATTCCGGTCTTGTTGGCACAGGCCGATGGTGTTTGTTACGATATGCTCGGAGTAGACCTCTTTGGTCGCAACCACAAAAACCCCAAAATCCCAAAGACTAAAGAAGCATTGGAAAGCAAAATAGGTTCTACAAAGCTCGGCCCGGTCTGTGCCAATATACCCATCTACGACATGGATGGTGTCCCCTTAGTCAGCAGCTTATTCGTCAGGACTTATGACGCTTTTTTTGAGCCTTTGCGCTCTGGTTCAGCGCTTATGTTGAATAAAAATCAGATGAAAGAAAAACGCGATAGCATTCCGGGGTACAATGTTCTCAACCGACACGAGATAATGCATGGCATTGACACACATTACGGGAGTGAGGTTAACAGCCTGAAAGCAATCGCGCAGTTGGATTACCTTAGATGTATACGAGAAAGCTCAAAAGACTACGAGAAATGGAAAGAGCAGTTGCATGCTGACCAAAGTCCTGAATCTCAAATAGTAAACCTTTCCTGAGCCAAGCCGAAGGTTCTATCCTGCTCCCGTCCTCCGCATTCTTATACCCTGATAACCTGATACTCTGATAAGCTATTTACCATCCTATAAGCACTTGCACCGGATTATAAACCAATAAAGGAAGATGAATGAAGATGAATAATGATTCGGTTTTAGCTGCCAGCGCTAGGTAGCATTGCTACCTAGTGAATTACAAAATATCACACCTGTAAAGACAGGAAAAAGCAAAGCATTTACTGCAATTTTGCATTTTGATT
>JBDRTM010000592.1:0-8959 GCA_043824065.1 Planctomycetota bacterium
GGTTTCATTTGGACCTGAACAATACCGTCAATGTCATATTCTATCGGGTCCTCAGTGGTAATTATCTTTGTCCCAATATCATTAAGTTCATGTAAAGCTGAGTAAAGGGTGGTAGTTTTGCCGCATCCGGTGGGGCCGGTAACAATTATAATACCATTAGGCTTGTGTATAAGCTGACGGAGTGTTTCATGGTCATCCGGCCTCAAACCAAGTGCCGCCAAATCAAACATGGCCTGACTTCTATCCAGAACACGCAATACAACGCTTTCTCCGAACATTGTCGGAAGAACACTAACACGCAAATCAATTGGATTGTTCTCTACCGTCAGTGATATTCGGCCGTCCTGTGGCAGACGTCTCTCAGCGATGTCCAGGTTTGCCATAACCTTTATACGTGAGCTAAGGGCCGCAGCGATGTATTTTGGTGGAGGAACCATTTCGTAGAGCACACCATCAATGCGGTAACGCATCTTATACTCATTTTCAAAGGGCTCAAAATGGATGTCCGAGGCCTTGTCACGAATCGCCTGCAGTAAAACCAGGTTCAGCAGTTTCTTGACGGGATTCGATTCAGACAGTTCCTTCAATTCATCCAGGTCAATACTTTGATTTCTGCCCTCAAATTCCGCAAGGAAACTATCACCTTGTATTTCATCTATCAGCTCAGTGATGTTTTCGTCCTTTGTCTCGTAATATTTCGTCAAAGCACTTTCCAACACATCACGGTCGGTGATCTTCGCAGTAACCTTAAAACCCATCAGTGTGCTTAGATCGTCGGTAGCTCTGAAGTTATCGGGGCTGTCAAGGGCAACGGTCAATTCGTTTTGTTCTCGATTGTATTCGATTGGTACGATGTGGTAGGTCTTTGCCATTTGCGCCGGGACCTTTTCGACCACATCAGGAGGAATATCAAAACCATCAAGGCTCACATATTCCATTCCGCGTTGTGCCGCAAGTGCCATCTGTAGTTGGACTTCATCAACAAGACCCAGTTCAAGGAAAATCTGGCCTATTTTTACCCCTTGCCGTTGGCTCTGGATTTTCAGGCATTCATGGACCTTTTCCCTGCTGAGCACACCCATTTTAATGAGTATTCTGCCGAGGGTTCGGCCCCTTAACTGCTCTACAGGAGGGAGCTTCTGTGCATCTTTCATCTTTCCCATCAGAGTCTTCCCTTTAACTATTTCGTTTTGAATCCATTCTATTATACGACATTAAAACCTTTTTGACAAATAAATTATCTATTGGACATTTAGTTATTCAGACTGTTGAAGATACTGTTTTTGCTGTTTTTCCAGCGGTAATAATATAACTATACAGAAGGGACAAATTTTGTAAAACGCTTAAAGAATAAGAGGCTACTGTTTCCGAAAAAACGGCGGAAATTAGAGAGCAAGAAGCGTATGTATAAGGCAGTGATGTATACATTAGGTAAGATGGGGCATATAAGTCATGATGAATTTTCGATTAGGAGAGCACATGAGGGGGTAAGTATTTGGACATTTAGTTTATCAGACTTTTTACGAAAGTTTTATAAGCCTCAGATGAACAAATGCTTAAGACGATTTGGAGCGATTTTGAAAATGAGCGTTTTTTCGTATTTTTTGGCTTTTTTTCAGGTAAATTCACAAAAATATGTACTTTTTTGGCTAAATATGCCCAATTCTCAAAAAAAATCAACAATGAGGGTCGAAAAGTCAAGGGCAGGCAGATAGCTAAATTTATTCAAGAAATTTCACGGGTGAGTAGTGAGTTGTTAAGTGGTGAATAGTGAGTGGTAGCTGGGTGATGGATGATTCGGCTGACCCTTCGACTGCTCCTTCGACATTGCTCAGCACATGGCTCAGGGTAGACCCTTTGATTCTTCGACGGAGTTTACCCTGAGCGTAGCCGAACGGGCTCAGGGCTACGGCTAATTCAGGGCAGGCTCCTTCGACAGGCTCAGGACAAGCTTTTTCGCTCAGAGAAAAATATTTTTAATCGAGCTAAGAAAATTATAATTTTCTTTGTCTGATTTAAGGAGCGTTTATAATTGATTCCGCCGAAGGCGGATTTTGACCGGAGCGAATCTTCGATTACGATATTAATTATTTGGGAGGGGAATGCCAAGCCTTGCTTTGTAACATATTCACTTCTGTATGTGTCCATAAATTTTCTGCGCTTGCAATTCTTAGAAGTCCGGCTACAATATGGCACTTAAAATTGAATAATGATTATTTTTTGGAGCTGGACAATGATTAAAGTTCTGATTACAGACAAACTTGCACAAGAAGGTATCGATTTACTCAAATCGATGGACGGCGTTGAGGCTGTTGTTAAAACCGGAATAAGCGAAGATGAATTAGCTAAGATTATCGGTGAACACGACGGCATAATCATCCGAAGCGGTACGAAGGTTACGGCTAAGGTCTTGAGTAGTCATGGTAAATTAAAGGCAATCGCCCGGGCGGGCGTCGGCGTCGATAATATCGACATCCCGGAGGCCACCAGAAAGGGCATCATGGTTATGAATACGCCAGGAGGTAACACCCTCAGTGCCGCAGAACATACGATGGCTTTGATACTTGGGATGAGCCGGAACGTTGTGCCGGCCTGCAACAGCTTAAAAGGAGGCGCCTGGGACAGAAAAAAATATATGGGTAACCAATTGAACAATAAAGTGCTGGGTTTAATAGGATTGGGCAGGATAGGTATGGCTGTTGCAGAAATCTCAAAAGGCTTCAATATGAAAATCTTAGGCTATGACCCATTAGCTGCACCGCCTGATGCGGGAAAAATCGGCGTTGAAATATGCGACAGCTTAGAGCGAATCTTCAAGGAAGCCGATTATATCAGCGTTCATGTGCCGCGAAATGAGCAGACGCTGAATATGATTGGAGCAGAGCAAATAAAAATGATGAAGCCGACAGTCCGGCTAATCAATTGCGCACGCGGCGGTATTATTAACGAAGATGCACTCTATGATGCCCTTGCCGAGAAGCGTATCGCCGGTGCTGCTCTTGATGTTTATCCCAAGGAGCCGCCGGAGAATACCCGGTTTTCCGAATTTGAGAATTGCATTGTTACGCCGCATTTAGGCGCGAGCACAGAAGAGGCACAAATTGAGGTTGCAATCGAGGCAGCACAAATCCTTGTTGATGCTATCAAAGGCGGGCCGGTCAAAAATGCCCTTAATGCTCCATCTACCACTGGTGCTGTGCCGCCGATTGTGAGCCGGTATGCGGAACTTGCGCGGCGAATCGGGACCCTTGTCAGCACGATTGGGCCGGGCCAAATCAAGGACGTTGAGGTGCGGTATCGCGGCTTGATTGCCGAAATGGCCGTCAAACAGGTTACCCTTAATTTTGCGGTTGGCTTGTTGCAAAAACACTTTGAAATGCCGTTGAATATGGTTAACACTCCAGTTTTAGCTAAAGAGCGCGGGATAAGCATAGACGAGACTAAAAATACCGAGGCCAAAGACGTATCTGCAAGTTTCAGCGCCAAGGTCGTTACGGATAAGGTTACACGGACGGTGACCGGCTCGGTCTTCGGGGGGACGCTGCTGCGAATTATTGAAATCGATGGGTTCAATATTGAAATGACGCCGCAGGGGGCTGTTTTGGTTATCTTTAACGATGACAAGCCCGGCGTCATCGGTTCGGTCGGAACGCTCTGCGGTAAGCATAATATCAATATCTGCACTATGGGCGTCGGGCAAAAGCCGGCGGAGGGAAAGGCTATTCTTGCCGTCAGTCTCGACAAGGAACCCGATGCAAAAGCGCTTGAAGAGCTCGGCAAACTTGAGTTCGTGAACGAGATTTATGTCTGCAAACTGGACTAATTCTTGATGCTCGATACTCGCAGGATGGTGAGTCCGCCAAAAGACGGCGGATCTTCGATGGTTAATTGGTGAGTGGTTAATTGGTGAGTGGTGGGTGAAGAGATTGCTTCGCTTCGCTCGCAATGACGGTGAGAAAACGTTCGCAATGACGGCGAGAAAACACTCGCAATGATATAATCGTTGCGTTATTGCGATGAGCACATGGAGTTTTCGATGTGGCTGAACAGTTAATAATAAGTGTCAGTGGGATGAGAGGTATCGTGGGGGAAAACCTTACTGCTTCTGTCGCCACTGATTACGGCTGTGCGTTCGGGACGTTTTTAGAAGAGAGCTACGCGGGAAAAAAGTCGAGATTGTCGGTTTGCGTCGGGATGGATTCGCGTCCCAGCGGCCAGGAACTCGGCTCCGCTGTTGCAGAAGGATTGTGTAGGGTAGGGGTTGATGTGATTGATTTGGGGGTTGTAACCACGCCATGTGTAGGTATTATGTTGAGGGAGCTTAGCTGTGCAGGTGGGGTCGTAGTAACGGCTTCGCATAACCCGAGCCAATACAATGGCATAAAACTATTGCTCAGCAACGGTATTGCTCCGCCGGGCGATTCAGCAGAACAAGTAAAGAAATATTTTTTCGATAAATATTTTGGTCTCGTAGCTTCGTCTGATTGCGGTAAAGTAACTTCCAACGAGCAAACTGATGCCATTCACATCGCCAAGGTTCTGGCGATTGTTGACAGAGGGGCAATCGCCGGAAAAAAATTCAAGGTTGTTCTGGACAGCGTCAACGGGGCAGGGGGGCGGATTACTAAAAAGATGTTAGCTGAAATTGGCTGTGAAGTTTCTGCAATAAACGATGAGCCGAGCGGCTTGTTTGCTCATGGACCTGAACCGACTGCCGAGAACTTAAGGGGCCTTTGTGAAATAGTAAAAACCAAAGGAGCCGAGATTGGTTTTGCTCAGGACCCGGACGCTGACAGATTGGCAATTGTTGACGAGAACGGACACTATATCGGCGAGGAGTATTCTCTTGCTCTGGCGGCACAATATATTTTCGGCAAAAGAGCGGGTAGGGCGGCTACGAATCTTTCGACTTCAAGAATGATTGATGATATTGCTGAGAGGGCCGGCGGTCAGGTTATTCGTACTGCTGTGGGCGAGGCCAATGTTGCCGCAGCGATGTTGGAACACGATTGTATCATCGGCGGAGAAGGTAACGGGGGTGTGATTGATTTGCGAGTGGGTCCGGTCCGCGACAGTCTTGTTGGTATTGCTCTTGTGCTGCAGTTGATGGCTGAGACGGGAAAAACAGTAAGCCAATTAGTCGGTGAGATAGGCGGCTATTATATGAGCAAAGATAAATTCGCCGCGGATAAATCGCATGCAAAACAAATCTTGAATTCGGCAAAGAGAACTTTCGCTGATGCAAAGCTTGATACAACCGACGGCTGTAGATTCGATTTTGACGACGGCTGGCTGCACCTGAGAGCCAGTAATACCGAACCTGTAATGAGAGTTATCGTTGAGGCAAAAGACCGGCGTACTGCTGAAAAATATATGGATGCGGTTTTGAAAGTACGCAAAGAAGTATTGGGTTGATAGACTGATGCGCAACGACAAACGAACAATTGCCGGCAGGCAAATAAAATCTATCACATATATTGGCATCGCAGTAAATATTGCTCTGGCAGTTGTCAAGGTCGTCATTGGTTCGTTAGCAGGTTCGCTGGCACTGTTAGCCGACGGGGTCCATTCACTTTCTGATGTGGCCACTGATGCAGTTGTGCTATTGGGCCTGCGTCTGGGTTCGAAAGGACCTGACCAGAGCCACCCCTACGGCCACGGTCGAGCGGAAACTTTCTCAGCCGGATTAATTGCATTAGTCTTAATTCTTGTGGGGGGAGCAATGATTTACTACGCCACTATGGCCATAACCAGAGACGTAGTTACCGTTCCTCGGTTCGCAGTTCTCATAGCCGCAGTAGTTTCGATTGCTGCTAAAGAGTGGCTCTATAGAGCCACTCAAAAAATCGCGATTCAATCTCATAGCCCCGCACTTTATGCCAACGCCTGGCATCACCGCAGCGATGCTTTAAGCTCGGTAGCGGTTGTGATAGGGTTTATATCGCTGGAATTTGGTTTTGGTCATGGCGACCAGGTCGCTGCTATTGCCGTTGGTCTGATGATTATCTGGGTTGGAATCCGGGTATTTGGCGATTCGCTGCGTGAGCTGACCGAAGGTGCCGTCGATTCGGACACGGTCGAGCGTATAAGAGAAGTAATTAATGCCGACTCTTCAATACGGCAGTGGCATAAGCTGCGAACCCGCACGGTCGGCAGAGAGGTTTTTCTGGACCTGCATATTCTTGTTGACCCGGATTTGGACATAGCCGCCGCCCACGAGATAGCTGAGAGTCTGGAAAACGCTCTGCATGAGCAGATTACCCGTCCGGTGAACATTACGGTGCACATTGAGCCGGATATACCGGATTTGCGAAAATAAGTGCACATCTCAAAGCAGATATTTGCCATATCCTGAGCGATATTTTTGCCCACGCCGGGAATTTGTTCCAAGTCTTTTGTGGATGATTGTTTCATAAGATTTAATACTTTATTCCTTTTTCACTTTATATCATTTTTCAATTTATTTTTATAGTTTCTCCTATTTCAACGAGCGTTATATTGATAATAAAAACAATATAGGACGACCATTGAGTAGGATAAAAAAAGTTAGTTTATTAAAGAATGAACAAAAGACGTTTGTAAAAGCTTTTTATATAAGCAGTTGTGTTTTTTTGTGGTTGGATAAAAAATATGAAAAAATTTCCAAATATTTAATTTTTTCTTTGAACATAAGCAGTATTTTGTCTATAATATATATAGAGAAGATAGACAAGGAGATTTTGAATGAAACTTACAACTAAAAGTGAATATTCAATTTTGGCTCTCATATACATTGCTCGCAATGAGAGTAAAGGTTTTATAAAAATAGAAGAGATATGCTCAGAATATGATATTTCTAAAAAATATCTTGAACTATTACTCACAATTCTAAGACAAAGTCGCTACATAAAAACCCGTAGAGGTATTAGCGGTGGTTACAAATTGGCAAAGCCGGCATCCAAAATAACCATTGCAGAAATAATAAGATTAATGGATGGTGCTTTAGCACCCACAGAGTCGGTAAGTAAATACTTTTTCTCTGTTACTCCAATATCCAAGGAGAAAAAAGCCACAAAGGTATTTAAGGATATACGAGATTATATAGCGAATAGGCTTGAGACATTGAAACTTACTGACCTGATTTAGAGTTTTTGAAAATTCGTTAGTATTTGTAAATCGAAAGAAATCTGGATTATCAAAATTATATTGTTTAGAAAAAAAGTTTGTTGAAAGGAACGAGAAATGTCTGCGTTACCGGAATCTGCAATTTTTTTCGAAGAGAATATTGTGGATTTAGAGGACTGGAAGCTCAAGCAGTTAGCAGGCGCGAGCCGGAGCTTAGTCGATAGCGGTCGAGGGCCTTATGCCTTTATCGGATCAGATGGCCGTCAGAGCAACCACTTCCTGATAATAATTGGGATGACGCCAAACGACCCGGTGCTTAAATATGATGCTGCTATTATAAGCCCATACAAGTCTCTGAGACTTTTATGCCGGTTCATCAAGGAAAAATGATAAGTTATAGTTCGACTTTTAGACATCGAAAGGGGATAGATATGCCACCTCCAACAAAATCAAGAATCTTCTTTGATGAGAATACCGTCATCACCGAAGAAAAATGGAGGCTCGATAGGATAGCAAAAGCTGCCAACCAATTACTTCCTCCCGACTCAGATTACAATATCTTTATTAAGTTAGACCATTTCATGGACAGTCATTCCTTCTTCTTGGTCACGCTTGCCTGCACACCGAATCTACCGTTGGAAGTATGGGAAGCAACCGTTATCGACTATGATACAAATCCTCAATTTAGATGTGTGCCCCAAAAGGAATAGGCCTGGTGGTAATTTTACTTCTCTTGTTTTGCAAAATATAAATCTATTGTAAAGGTCCTTGAATTGAAAAGAGCCAAAACATGTTACTACCATCAAAACCCTCAATCTTTTTTAGTGAAGAGACCATAAACTTAGATGTCTGGAGACTCAAGAAGATAGCAAATGCGGCCCACTCACTGCTCCCCTCCTCCCCAGGCCATCATATCTTTGTCAAGCTGGACGACCACGTTGATAATCGCTTTCTGCTTATGCACGGCTGCACGCCAAACATACCGCTGGATTTATGGCAAGCAACTATAGTCGATGAAGACGAGCAGCCACACTTTAAGTGGATGGACGTAAAGGAATAAATTGTTTGGTGTTTTCGTCTATCTTTTTTTTTGAAGTGGATGAATTATCCCGTGCAGACTAAATGGACGACAGAGAACTTTGCAATCGGACGCATTATAGTATAAAATATCATTTCCTTGTTGGGCTTGGGATTCTAATAGACTGACGCTGGTTATTTCTTATAACTTTGGCTTCGAGGTGAATATCGAATTTGACGGCTGTGCCTATGACATTACATACGATTTGAAAGAGCAAGAACAATAGGAGTAACTTTGGCAACGAAAAAAGCGGTTTTTATTTATTCAGAGGAGCTTGGGAAGTTTAGCTATCCGGCGGATTGTCCGTTTAATACGGACAGGGCGGGGCAGGTGAGAAAGGTTTTAAATTCTATGGACCTGCTCTCCGGTGACAACAGGAGTGAGGTAGCGCCGGTGCCTGCCGAGAGACTGGTTTTGAAGAAGTTTCACTCGGCCCGTTATCTGCACGCATTAAAGACCGCTGCAAAAGGCCGGTGGGATACTGAGGCACTGGGTATGGGAATCGGCACGCTGGATTGTCCGGTTTTTGCGGGGATGTATGACTATGCGGTTCTGGCCACCGGAGGGACACTTGCCGCTGCGAAGCTGATTCTCTCAGGCACTGCTGAGGTGGCGTTTAATCCGTCGGGCGGATTTCATCACGCAGGGCCGGAAAAGGCATCCGGCTTTTGCTACATCAATGATGTGGCCTTAGCCTGCACGATATTGGCTAAAGAAGGGAAGCGAGTTCTGTATCTTGATGTGGACGTTCATCACGGTGACGGTGTTGTGTATGGA
>JBDRTM010000593.1:0-7163 GCA_043824065.1 Planctomycetota bacterium
TATCGCTTGATTTGGCTGGGGATTGGCAAAACCGCTTCGCAACGGACAGCCGACAACATTGACCTTTGCGCTGCGGTCCGCAAAGTACTGCGACGTTTCCTGGAACTGCACAAAAATCTCATCCGCCCATCGTGCTATTATCTTATTTGCGCGCCCGGGCAAAATATCAACATTCAAAAGTCCTATGGGGACTTTACGTTTATGCGCCGCCAGGCAGACCGGCCCAGAGACAAACCCGCCGACCCCAATCACCACCGCGTCTTTGCTTTTAGCGATTAGTTCTTTTGCAATGTTGTAGCCGGCCAAAAATGAGCTGCAAAAGCTGATTAGTTTGCCGGGCCGAATGGAAAAACCTTTGGCCGGAAGCGGAGTATATTCGAAACCGGTTTGCCCAAGGATTTGTTCATCAATGCTGCGGGTGCTGCAGAAAAAATGTATCCTCGCTGTTGTCTGGATTTTCACTATTTGCTCTGCCACAGCGACAGCCGGGTATATATGCCCTCCCGTCCCCCCGCCGGCAAAGAAAAAACACCTGTCGCTCATTGTTCAGCCTCCTTGGGCAACTTTACAACGAAAGTCTGCACGAAGACGGCGTACAATGCAAGCGTTTTTTACCTCTCAGCAAAGTATATTCACGACGCCCTGTCGCTGAAGCTTTGGAGCGTAAGCGACTCCAATCGAGGAGAAGGTCAGGATAATCAATAAAAGAGGGGCCTATACCGAATCAATCAGTACAGGCCCCGAATTAACACAAATTCGCAGCTCTATTGCCTGTCGCCGTGAGTTTGACACCAATTAGGTATGAGCTTAAGCTCAATTGGTGCCGGACGCGGCAACGTCGTTTAGTCAATCTTAGAAATCACGATAGCATCAAGGAGTGCACCATCTTCACGACGAGCGATTTCCAGTGTGTGCGTTCCGGCCGGCAGCGTCCAATTCGCAACCGCCTGGTCGTGATCGCCGCTGAAGACATCGTACCAGAACCAGCTGTCTGAATCCGGAGGGTCACTCCATCTCACCCAGCCGGTGCCGGGGTTGTCAGGGTCTTCACCTGGAATCAGATTAGCAGCGCCCGGGATGCGGACCCAGAAGGAGTCGCCGCTGGGGATAATGATGCGACAACTGACCTTATAGGTTCCACCCTGAACTGCGAAATTGTACGTCGCGATACCGTCAGGAGGCGGACTATCGCTACTGTTGCCGACATCGTCAGTCGTGCCGATGTACTTACCGCCGGAGGCCAGAGGATCATCATAAATCAGCATGGGTGCGGTGATCGTATCGGCTGCCTCTGCCTCGATCCATATTTCTTCCGAAGGAACCACAATCTCAGGGGCCAACCGATACAGCCGAATGTCATCAAAGAGAACCATACCTGAACCGCCGGCTGTCGGATTCGTGTCGTTACCAAAGCCAATGCTAAAGCTCGTGACATTCTGCAGGTTCACGCCAAACGATGCCAGGTCGATGCTCCACTGCTTCCATTGCGGTCGGGTTATGTCAGCAGGATCGCCGTCATATACCACCTTCGAGCCGTTAAGCTTCACATACATCTGCTCAGGAGCATTGGCCCCATCGCCATGGAACCACAGTACCAATTCCGTAACACCTTCCTCGGTCCAGTCACGCATGGTGTCCAATGTCAGCTCTGCCTCTGAGTACTTGGACTTGCCCTGCATGTTGTTGTCGTAGAAGAACGGCATCGCCTGCCAGCCTCCGTGAACGATAGTTTCCTCGGTGTAAGAAGCTGTGGTTTCATCGCCAACCATAGAGCCGGTCCCATTACCGGGATAGGGCGGTTTAGTAGGATGCGAGGCAAAGCCAAACCCATCTTTCCATGCCCACCATATCTCATTGTTGCCAATGTCGTAGTCCTCAAAGTCGTCCACGACAAGGAAATCACCTGTCGTACAGCTCCAGAGGCTGCCTGTCCACGGGCTGCCGGGGGTGACGTTATTGACTTCGTCGATGCGCCAGTAGTAAGTGGTGTACCAGGTGAGTTTTTCGGATTCGTAGCTTTCGGAGCCAAGGTCTTTGGCCCCTTTGTACTCAGGTGAGCTTGTATCGGCGTTCTTTACGGCTTCTTCGTCAGTACCGAGGTAAACATCGTGAGAAGCGGCATAATCTCCCGCGTTCCATCTAAGAATAGGCATCATTTTCACATCTGGAGCTCCATTGGGTGGGTTTGGGCTGCCGGCCCTAACAGGCGGCGACAATGCAGCTTGTGGAATGAGCTGCCTCGGCGTCGATGGACTTGCCCAGCTCAGCTCTGCCACTGCGCTACCGCTATTTTCATAGTACTCCATCAAAAGGCCGTACACCTGCCCGGCGACAAGGTCTATCGTTCCACTGTTCTCGGTGGCTGATTGGTTCTCCCAGTCGTCAACAAGCTCTTGACCATCCACCCATAGTCGCACACCATCATCGCTATTGGTGTAAAATCTGTAGGTCTCAGTAAATGCCGCCTCCACCTCGCCGGTCCATCTGACCGAGAAGTTATCATCGCCAACCACTGGATCGGGTTCGCCGCTGCCCCAGTTAAAGTCGATTTGAGGGTCTAATCGCGTCAGCACGAGATTCTCGAAATTCATACCTCTGTAGTAATCACCTCGCATACCTCCGCCGGCCTTTGCGGTCTTGAAGCTCCAGACATCGCCTTTGTAGGTGTTGATGGCATCGAACTCATCGACCCGCCAGTAGTAAACCTTGTTGTATTCAAGAGGGCCGGGAGTATAGCTTGTAGTGCCCTGAGGGAGACCCGCAACGCCGCTGTTCACATCATCAAAATTATCACCGAAATATACATGGTGCAGCTTCGCATTGAAACCAGCCGTCCAGCTAAGGATTGCATCCAGGTCTATGAATGGGGTCCCATCAGCAGGATCAGGGTCGTATGCAGTCCTGGGGGGAATCGTGAAATTCCAGACAATGCCTTTGTGTATTGTAGTACCGTCAGCTTCAATTTCATCGACCCGCCAGTAGTAGGTCGTGCCCGGAACAAGACCGTCCGGATACGCAAATCCCGGAAAGCCGACTACAAGAAACGTCGAGGGCTGGTTGCCCCGGAACGCATCGGGGGTGCCGTCGTTCACATTGTCAAAATTGTCGCTGAAGTACACATCGTGCGAGGCCGCAGTCGCACCCGCTGACCAGCTAAGACTGGCCCATACATCCAAATATAGCTCACCTTCAGCCGGAGAGGGATTAGAAGCATTCAAGATGGGACCACGGAGGCTTTCAGGGGGCCCTTCCTCGTTCGACGTGAGCGTGAAATTTGGGTTGGTGGTCAGGACGATCTTATCAATGATAAGTCCGTCCTCACGCACCCAGATGTTCAACGTGTGGAGGCCGGTCGAAGTTATCTCGACCTGCGAAGGCTCCGGCCTTTGATACCTGCCGTTGTTCCATTCGTATTGGTTGCTCCAGCCGGTCATTCGGTCAGAAAAGGGTGTTTCCTCGCCGTCCAAACCGGCATGGCAGGAGTCATCGGTCCCATCGGCACCCCAGGCCAATATCCACACATAGTGCGGGCCGGTCTTGACAAAGTTAATCTCATACTCTAAACGCTCACTATTGGCGGCATAGTTGCTGCCGCCTCCGCCTTGGCCGTTGGGCGCCCACATACCGGCGGTGCCGGTAAAGCCGCCCGTTGGCCCGGTCTCCTCCCATTTATGGCCACCTACTTCAACATTGTCATCAAAGTTCTCAGCTTCCACCGACACAATCCCGTCCGGACCGGGGTCCTGATGGAGCGGGTCTGCGTTTGCCGCGCCGCCGACCAGACCTGCCACCAGGACAAAAGAAACCAGATAAATCAATTTTTTACACATAATAGTTCTCCTTAAAAAATATAGGTTGTTAATTGAACTGTAAAAAAATAACCGTGAAACACGATGCTTTTGATGCAATTCTATGTTTTGCATAATAACTCCTCCTCTGCCGAAAAGGCACAAAAATTCCACACCTCAGAGGATTGGAACCAGCAAGTACCTACCTATTCGATCCTTCGGCTGCCCCTTCGACCCATTCGACTGTGCTCAGGGCAGGCTCTGCTCAGGACTTCGGCTAATTCAGGGCAGGCTCCATGCTGTTCCAGCCTCACCAATTTTATTTATACCAAATTAGCCACTTTCTCGTCAAGGGTAATCTTTATATGAGTATGCACAATTGTATTATCCAAAGGAATCAGGTAGAATTATCAGGTACAATATCAGTTGTATGTATGGAGGAAGCCTGTCCGGGAAATCTCGGATAAAATAATTGCTGGAGAGTATGACAGTGGCAAAAATGGCAAAGAACATGTTGACCCGAAGAGACTTTTTACGTTCTTCGGTGTTGGCAGCGTCGGGGGTATGCCTTGGCGGGAAAGTCTGGTCTAAACCGGGAAATCAAACCAGTCCCGAGCGAAGTCGAGGGAATGGCACCGGCGGTCCTAACATTGTGCTCATCGTATCCGACGACCAGGGCTATGCGGACTCGAGCTGCTACGACCATCCGAAAGAGGTCAGCACGCCCAATATCGACCGGCTGGCCGCCGAAGGCGTGCGATTGACAAACGGCTATGCGAGCGCCTATGTCTGTGCACCGACCCGGGCAGGACTCTTAACCGGAAGATACCAGCAGCGGTTCGGCTTCTATACAGGAGGTGATTCCAGGGTTGGATTACCCACGAATGAAGTTACTGTGGCTGAGGTGCTTAAAAAACAGGGCTATGCAACGGCGGTCGTCGGCAAATGGCACGTGGGCATTGAGCCGGAATATCGTCCTTTGAAGCGGGGCTTTGACGAATTCTATGGATTCTTAGGACATGGGGCGCATGATTATTTCAAACTTCAGATAACAAACGAACATAATTCGATCTATCGTAACGACAAACCGATAAACGATACCGGCTACCTGACAGACAACCTGGCTCGTGAAGCTGTGTCATTTATTGAGCGGCACCAAAAACGGCCCTTTTTCCTTTATCTGCCTTTTAACGCCGTGCACTGGCCCCTGCAGGCGCTGCAGAAGTATATAAAACGCTTCGATACTGGGGATGAGAACCGGAATATCTACCTGGCAATGCTCACGAGTATGGATGAGGCGATTGGAAAAGTGCTGGATGCTCTCAAACGAACCGGCGCCGACGACAATACCTTGCTTATATTTTTCTCAGACAACGGAGGCGCCAGAAAAAATTTCGCCAATAACGGCATTTTGCGAGACTATAAGCACAGCGTTTACGAAGGTGGAATCCACGTGCCGTTTATTGTTCGCTGGCCGGGGAAATTACCGAAAGGAACAGTTTGCGATGAGCCTGTTATTTCCCTGGACATCCTGCCGACCATCTGCGCTGCTGTCGGCGCCAAACTTCCCGGCGACCGAGTATATGACGGAAAGAATATGCTGCCGGTTCTTCTGGGCCAAACGAAAGAACCGCTGCACAAAACTCTTTTCTGGTACGATGGGTCCGACCAGTGGGCCGTTCGAGAAGGCAAATGGAAACTACTTTTTCGAAAAGGCTCCTTAGAACTGTATGACCTTCAAGCGGATATTAGTGAAAAAAACAACCTTGTGAAACAAAATCCGGAAATTGTTAAGCACCTGCAGCGGGCCTATCAGGCCTGGAAGAATCAAATGGCCCCCCAGCTCAGTAAAGCCAAGAAAGGGCGGCAAACTTCCACGACTATTAGCTCGCAGAAAAGGAAAAATAGAAAGAACCGCTAATGTTCTGAAAAAAAGACCGTTTTGAGGCCAATAGTAAGCCAATTACCGCTCCTTTACAGTCGCGGCTCAGTTTTGGGAAGTAGCGGCTCTGTTTTGCAGAATCTCAAATCGTTTAATAAATTCTTGACAAGGGGGCGGGTAATACATAAAGTAGCTCTCTCGTTTACCCCGAAGTGGTGATTGGCGGGGGATTAAACCAGTAAACAATGGCGTTTTTTTAGTATTGAAAATAAGGAGAATTACAAATGTCAACAAAGGTGGCAATTAACGGGTTCGGCCGAATCGGCAGAGCCGTGGCAAGAATTATTATGGAAAAAGACGGCGATTTGGACCTGGTCGCTATCAATGACCTCTCGGACGCAAAGAGTCTTGCCCATCTGTTCAAATATGATACGGTGATGGGCAAATGGGGCGGGACGGTCGAGGCAAAGGACGATGAATTAGTTATCAACGGCAAAACTATCAAGGTTTTAGCTGTCAGGAATCCTGCGGAACTGCCCTGGAAGGATATGGGCGTGAAGGTTGTTCTGGAATCGACGGGCATCTTTCGCACGGCCGAATCGCCGAAGGGCGGTTATGCCGACCATATCAAGGCCGGCGCCAGTAAGGTCATGCTGAGTGTTCCGGCAAAGGATGATATCGATGCGACTATCGTTTTGGGCGTCAATGATGAGAAGCTGACCAGTGACGTCAAGTGTGTATCGAATGCAAGCTGTACGACCAACTGCCTTGCACCTTTAGCCAAGACCCTCAACGATGCGTTCGGTATTGAGCAGGGAGTTATGACTACCATTCACGCCTACACCAACGACCAAAATGTGGCTGATATGATACATAAGGACCTGCGTCGTGCGCGTGCGGCGGCGGCGAACATTATCCCCACCACCACCGGTGCAGCGAAAGCCATCGGCAAAGTTATTCCCGAACTTGACGGCAAGCTCGATGGTTTCGCCATCCGGGTGCCCATTCCGGTCGGCAGTATCGTTGACCTTGTGGTTAATGTCAAAAAAGACGTTACGGTCGATAGCGTAAACGCAGCAATGAAGGCAGCGGCGGAAGGGCCAATGAAGGGCATCCTGGTTTATTGCGATGAGCCGATAGTCAGCAGTGACATCGTTAACGACCCTGCTTCGAGCATATTCGATTCTCTGTGCACAATGGTTATCGGTAAGACAGTTAAGGTCGTTAGCTGGTATGACAACGAGTGGGGTTACTCGAACCGCAGTGTCGAGATTATGGAGAGAATGGCGGCAATGTAGTGTAAATCCGAATATCGAAATTAGAAAGTGCCTAAAGTGAGCTAAAGTGAGCTAAAGTGAACTAAAGTTAAAAAGCACTCTACAACTTTAGGCACTTTAGCTCACTTGAATTTGTTTCGGATTTCATAAAAAATAATATGGGTAAAGAAAATGGCTAAGAAGACTGTTGCCGATATCAATGCGAAGGGTAAGAAG
>JBDRTM010000594.1:0-8036 GCA_043824065.1 Planctomycetota bacterium
ACCAGATAACTCCTTATGCAACAAGAACTTATCATCAATCGTTTGTATTCTTTCGTCTGTCCTCTGTCCTCTGTCGTCTGTCAACTGTCTTCTTTCCTCTGTCGTCTGTCATCTGTCGTCTATCGTCTGTCAACTGTCCTCCGTCCTCTACATCTGTCGAGAACCCTCTACAAATCAGCTACTTTTTATGCAAAACAAACCCAATTTTCAAAAGGCCCAAATGAACGTAAATCCATATAATAAAACTGATTATGAAAATATTGCCAATTGGACACTTGGTGAAAACAAACCCAATTCAAACCCAATTTCCGAAAGGCCCAAAATGAATGTAAACTCACTTATAACAAAGGATTATGAAAATGATACCGCCCTCAGGCCCAAAAAAACAAACCCAAACAAAGCCAATTTCAATTTCGGTTTATGTTAATATAGGAAACTATAAGGCGGATGTCCAAAAACGTAACATTATGAATATAATTCATAAACAGAAATGCATTTTTAAAATAAAGCCTGCAAGAACAAAACTTGCAGCCCTTATTTTGTGTGCCGAAGATGCGCGGCACACAAAAAAAAGACTGATGACTCCTCTCAGTCATCAGTCTCTACTCTTCCATTGCCCCGTACACGGGATACCCAAAGCCTCTCCGCAACTTTGTTTAATAACGCTAAAAGAATGTCTTATAAGCTATTGAAATGCGATACCTACACCAATCTCTGCACTTTCGAGCAGATTATTGCGGTCCACTCGGACAACTTTGCCGGTTTTGATACGTGCAAATTGTCCTTTTTCCTTTGCCAAGGCCTCTGTTCGCGGAAAATTGAGCTCTACAACATGGCCCGGCCTGATTGGCGCCGTTACCGGAAGGGTAATAAAGACGCCCGTTTTGCTAATATTACAGCTTCGACCGTTAAAAAACCTGTTGGCTTCCGGTATCCAAACACTAACAGGCCAGGAAACGATGTTCCGGCTATCCTTACGCTGCTCTGTTAAAGTCTGCATAATTTCAACCTCCCTTAAATCAATATTCCATCAATGATAAGTTTTATCGGCAATGTTAAATTGGATAGATTAGCAGAAATAGGCAAAATAATTAGTTTTCTCTAAAAACTTTTTATAGCTGTGCATATCGTTATGGTTTGCGGTTTTTATCGGCTGTTTTTTGGAATTGATAAACCACCTCATTTTTACATTTGAACGATTCGTGGCCTGTGAGGCGTGGCTCTTGATTCGCAGCTCGTGAGTAATGGGTGTAATGGTATGATAGCACAAATGAACGGGTTCCAAATCTTTACGCAATCTTAACAAAAAAGAAAATAATTGTTGACAGGAAGATGGCCAATCTGGTATAAAAAGTTGATGAGGCTTGGGTCCGTGTATGTGGGCATGAGCAGTTTCTGGTCCACTGGCAAGCGATATCTTTGAAGTATTTCAACAGAGGAGGAGTTATTGTGCAAGACACAGAGTTAGAGTGGAAACTTTGTGCTCGCACCCCCTTGTCTGCTGTCGCAGACAGCAAAGGGGGTAACGCGAGTACAGGTGCTTCGCAAGTGGAGATTTTCACATTTCAACTGACAATTCATATCCCGCCTCTGCGGGAAAGAGAGTTTTGGTGTGTGGCCAAAGCATAATTTAAATTATTTTAACTTTTTTTTAAGGAGGATTATTATGTGTAGAAAATTGATTAATTTGGTTTCTTTTATTTTGGTGTTAGGCCTGGTTCTAACGAGCGCAGCCGGCGCTGCCGACCCTGATCTTATTGGGTGGTGGCCCTTGAATGAAGGCTCCGGGGATACTGCTTTTGATTTGTCCCGCTCCAGCAATAATGGGACCATTAACAACGCCGACAGCGGCGGTATGGGCGCAGGCGGTTCAGCCTGGTTTGATGACCCGGAGCGGGGCATGGTTCTGAGCTTTAGTGGAGACAACAGCGGTGGCACATACGTTAGCACCGACCTAATTATTCCGTTCATGAGTATGGACATTGATTTTACGTGGGCATTCTGGGCAAAGCAGGAGGGAGATGGCACTGGTGTAAATGAGGTGATGTTAGGCAATCGCTACGGGGGCACCGCTTCCCCGCTTCAGTTCATCAAGTTCACACCCACCAAGTTTGAGTTCTACAATGTCGACACGGCCTACACGGATGGCATTACCTACCCCACTCCCATCCCCGATGGGGTCTGGATCCACCACGTTGCTGTGAAGGATGGAGCAAGCTTGACCTACTATCGAGATGGTGAGGTGGTTGCGACCAGCAATCCAACGAAGACGATCGACGAGAATCCTTTCCTTATGGGTGGAGAGTCAAGCGGCGAGCGGTGGTCCGGCTGGATAAGCGACGTGCGCCTCTACACAAAGGCGCTTACGGTGCCCGAGATTCTGGGCGCTATGGAAGGGTCAGGTGAGGTATGGCCATACGCCTCGTCTCCGAATCCGGCTGTTGGTGCTTTGCATGAGGATACTTGGGTAAACATTTCATGGAGGCCAGGCCCCTTCGCGGTCTCACACGATGTGTATCTGGGCGATAATTTTGACGATGTCAAAGCCGGCGCTGAGAGCACATACCGGGGCAACCAAGCCGATACGTTTTTCGTTGCGGGCTTTCCCGGATTTCCTTACCCGGATGGCCTTGTTCCGGGTACGACATATTACTGGCGAATCGATGAGGTCAATGATACAGAGCCGAACAGTCCCTGGAAAGGCGATGTCTGGAGCTTTAGTATTCCTCCCAAGACCGCGTACTTCCCGGAACCGGCTGATGGTGCCGAGTTTGTTGACCCGGGTGTGAGACTTAGCTGGACGGGAGGTTTCGGTGCGAAATTACACACCGTATTTTTCGGTGATAATTTTGACGATGTGAGCAACGCAACCGGAGGTCTTCCTCAGGGAACTACGACCTATAATCCCGGCCCACTTAAATCGGGTAAGACTTACTACTGGAGAGTCGATGAGTTTGATATTTTCGACACGTATAAAGGCGAGGTCTGGAGCTTCACTACCCAGGGCGCCGTTGTGAGCTTGAAGCCGGCTAATGGCGCTGTGGATGTAAAGCAGACACAGATTCTTACCTGGTCACCAGGAGAAGCAGCCGCTTCGCATGAGGTCTATTTCGGTGCAGATAAAGAGGTCATACGAAATGCCAATACCGGCTCACCGGAGTATAAAGGCACCAGGGACCTTGGTTCCGAGAGCTATGACCCCGGAAAGCTTGAGTGGGAAAGCACTTACTATTGGCGTGTTGATGAGGTAAATAACACCAACCCAGACAGTCCGTGGATAGGCCCTGTTTGGAGCTTTACGACGGCCAACTTCCTTCTCGTGGACGACTTTGAGTCCTACGACGACATTGACCCCCCTGACCCGGGGAGCAACAGGATATTTGAAGCGTGGCCGGACGGTTATGATATCCCGACAAACGGAGCTCTCGTTGGTAATGACCTTCCTCCTTATGCCGAGCAAAGTATTGTTCACAGCGGCATCCAGTCGATGCCACTCTACTACGACAACAGTGTTGGGTACTCTGAGGCAACTCACACGCTGACTTATCCGCGTGACTGGACCGAGAACGGTGTCAACACGCTGACGATTTGGTTCAGGGGCAATTCGGATAATGCTGCTGAGACGTTGTATGTAGTTCTTAACGGCAGTGCGGTCGTCTCTCACGATAATCCTAATGCCGCACAGATAGATAAGTGGACGGAGTGGGTTATCCCCCTGCAAGCATTTGCAGACCAGGGCGTGAACCTGGCCAATGTCAATACTATTGCTATTGGTCTGGGTAACAAGAAGAATCCGGTAGCCGGTGGTTCAGGTACGATGTACTTCGACGATATTCGTCTGTATCCTCCACCACCGGAACTGCCCTAAGCCGAGAGTGGTAAATCTTATAGATGAGGTTTTTGATGCCTGTTGAAAAAACGAATATTTTGGTATGTGGCCAGAGTACGATCATTTTAAACTAATTTTTTGAAGGAGGATTATTATGTGCAGAAAAATGATTTATCTGATTTCATTTGTTTTGGTGTTGGGATTGATTAGTAATGCTTCGGCGGAGCTTGTGGGGCAGTGGAAGCTCGACGACGGTGCCGGCACGACCGCTCTGGACGCGACGGGCAACGGCAACAACGGAACACTGGAAGACGGTCCGACAGTTGTCGACGGACAATTTGGACAAGCGCTCGCATTTGAAGACAGTCGCGTCGCAATCCCCGCCTCTGATTCGTTAACCGCCGATATGTTTCAGGGATCATTTACGTTGTCTGCCTGGATTAACCCGAAGCGAACTGGCGACACGTGGCAGCAGATTTTTCGGTCGATTAGAGAGGATGCCACCTCAAATGACACGCTGTTCATTAACAACGATGGGAGGCTTTCATGGCGTGGTCGCGTTGGCGGAGGTTGGGCGGGAGGTATGTGTGAGACAGCCCCAGATGTTGTTCCTGCCGACCAATGGACACACGTCGCAGTGACAGGGGATGTGACGAACTTTCGCATCTACGTCAACGGGGCCCTCTCACAGGAATCAGCCTTCCAGACAACAGATGGCACGAACGCGACCTATTACATTGGAGGTGATCCTACATGGATTGGTGAGTCCTATACGGGCATGATCGACGACTTTCGCGTCTACAATCACGTGCTGAGCGAGGACGACATCAAGTCAAGCATGGAGAATCAGGGCGGCGCCATCGTCAAGACCTACGGACCCGATCCGCGAAATGGCACACTTCACGAAGATACGTGGATAAGCCTTGGCTGGCGGGCGGGTGATTTTGCTGTCTCGCACGATGTGTACATCGGCGATAATTTTGATGCTGTCAGCGAAGGCGCCGAAGGTACGCTCATTGGTAATCAAACAGCAACTTTTATTGTTGCCGGCTTCCCTGGTTTTCCTTATCCGGATGGTCTTATTCCGGGCACAACTTACTACTGGCGGATTGATGAAGTTAACGACGCCGAGCCGAACAGCCCGTGGAAGGGCGACATCTGGAGCTTTAGTATTCCACCCAAGACCGCATACTTTCCCGACCCGGCTGATAGCGCCGAATCTGTAGAACTGGACGCAGAGCTTAGCTGGACACCGGGTTTCGGTGCGAAATTGCACACCGTGTATTTCGGCGACAACTTTGACGATGTCAACAATGCTGCCGGGGGTCTCCCTCAGGGAACTACAACCTACAGTCCCGGCCCACTTAAAATGGCTCAGACTTACTACTGGCGGGTCGATGAGTTTGATGCCCTCGCCACGTACAAAGGTGATGTCTGGAGCTTTACTACTGAGGGTGCCGTCGCAGCTTTGGCCCCGACCAATGGTGCTGTGGATGTAAAGCAGACACAGGTTCTTGCCTGGTCGCCGAATGTCTTTGCTGCTTCGCATGAGGTCTATTTCGGCAGCGACGAAGATGCCGTGAAGAATGCCGCTACTGGTTCTCCGGAGTATAAAGGCACCAGGGCCCTTGGCTCTGAGACCTATGACCCCGGAATGCTTGAATGGGATACCACCTACTACTGGCGTATTGATGAGGTCAATAACACCAATCCAGATAGTCCGTGGACAGGCATCCTCTGGAGCTTTACAACTGCCAACTTCCTTGTCGTTGACGATTTTGAGGAATACGACATTGGCAACAATGAGATATGGTGGACATGGATAGACGGGCTTGGCTATGCCTCGCATCCTACTTTACCACCCCATCCCGGTAATGGAACCGGCTCTATGGTTGGCGATGAAACCACTGGTTCTTATATGGAAGAGACTATCGTTCACGGAGGTGGCAAGTCGATGCCGGTCTTCTACGATAATAGTGTCCTCAGGTATTCAGAGGTGGAGAAGACGCTGAGCTCCCAACGTGACTGGACCGAGAACGGTATTACCACATTATCGATTTGGTTCAGGGGCATTTCGGATAACGCTGCTGATACATTATATGTTGCTCTCAACGGCAGCGCGGTGGTCAATCACGATAATCCAAATGCAGCGCAGATAACAACCTGGACACAATGGAATGTCGACTTGCAGGCATTTGCAGACCAGGGCGTGAACTTAGCCAGTGTCAATACGATTGGCCTTGGTCTTGGCGACAGGAACAACCCCCAGGCTGGTGGTTCAGGTACGATGTACTTCGATGATATTCGGTTGTATCCGCCGGAGTTGGCACCTTAAGACGGTGTTGAACCGGCCCCCATTGCTTCTTGCGAAGCAAGATATGGGGGTGTGATTGATACAAAGCTCTCAAAGTTTGAGATTGCCGCGTCCGCCTTTGACGGACCCGCAATGACAAACAAGAGGGCATCGGATTTGCGTTAATTCAGGGCCTATATCGATTGATTCGGTATAGGCCCTTTTCTCATTGGTTCAGCTGCGAGCAGATAGCGATGTTGATAATAAGAAAGAGCAGAACAAACAGGGGAGTGTTTCCTTTGACAGTTATTACGATTCAGGTTATAGTATGGTCTGTGTTGGCTGGCAGATGTTAACCTAACCGTATTTAAAAAGATAATAATGACAAAGGAAGAATTGGAAACTCTTTGGGCAGACAAGAATAACTGGCTCTGGGGCGCAATCTATTACTGCAAAAACGACCCACGTCTGGTTGTGCCGAAACCGATTAAATGGACGGGTTGGACAGTGAATTTTGCATACCCATGGCGAGCAATCGGCTTTATAATTTTCACTATCTTCGCAGCTTCGTTACCATTTTTTATTGAATTGAAATTGAACGTTGCTACACCGATTGTAATGTGTATCACTTTGGCTGTTGTTGCGATTCTAATTATTGGGCTTTTTTCATACTTGTCATCGAAGACGGAATAACAAAAGCGTGATTAACATATTGCCTGAGCTGTATTTCACAAGGAAGATTGTGAAGCTGGTTCGCAGGTGTGTGAGATTATGAATTTTTTTTGAGGTATATGTCATGTTTACGTGGAGAATGTGTAGGTTTCCGTTCTGGCCGATAAGGCCATTTTTCGGGATTGAGGCGCTGTGGGGTGTAATAGCAATCTTGGGAGTGGTTTTTACTCTGATAATGCTCATCGATTGTCTGAAGCGGCCGGTGTCGAAGTTTTATAACCCGCTGACGAAAGAAGGCCAGTATGACAGGCTGATATGGGCTGCTGCGATTGTTTTGTCGCTTAGTTTTTATTTTGTAGGGGCGATTGCGTATTATTTCGTTATAAAGAAGGCCAAGCCGGAGAGCAAAGAGTAGCAGGGAATAGTTTTGATCCTTCGACCATACTCAGGAGAGGATTTTGAGTTAGGAATTAGGCTCAGTTTAATTCGATGTTGACAGGCTTTTGCGGTAGGGGGGGGCTGGCGGTTATTAGCTCTTTGCCGAGGCGGAACGCTTCTTTGAGGGCTGAAGGGTATTTTTGTATTTCGCCGAGGTCATCAATCTTGTTGATAAATAAATTGGTTACGTAATTTATTTGCAGCACATCAAAATAAGATTTCATCGTCAATCGAATGCTTTCAAACTGCTTTTTGCTTTTTGAGCCACCTACGGCTATTACCATTGCCCGGCGGTCGGGTTGGGGGGTAATAAGCTGTTTTTTTAGCACATACTTATACGCCCAAAGACATTGGCTGCGGTCGATAAGCATCTTTGCCTGGGCACAGACGGTCATAAAAAATATGGGTGTAGCGAAGACGAGCCGGTCGGCATCGAGCATCTTTTTTGAGAGCTGCTGAAAGTCATCTTGAATCTGGCAGGTGCCTGTTGTGTAACAGGAATTACATTCGATGCAAGGAGCAATATTGTAATCTGACAGATGGATATATTCGGTGTGTGCACCTGCGGACTCGGCGCCTGCGAGAGCTTCGCGCAAAAGCAAATCGCTGTTGCCCTTAATCCTGGGGCTTGTCGAAATCCCAAGTGTTTTAATAATCATATTAACTCAACTTGACTGGTTTTTACATAAGTATAGCTTTGACAAGAGCATATGCAACTTGTCATTCTGAGCGCAGCGAAGAATCTCACACTCGGAACGGGACAAAATCCTGTTCTAAGGCCAGATGCTTCGCTTCGCTCAGCAT
>JBDRTM010000595.1:0-10270 GCA_043824065.1 Planctomycetota bacterium
CGCCGATTGCACCTACTCATTATTCGGAAGAGCCCATCTGTCGAGAACCCTCTACAAATCAGCTACTTTTTATGCAAAACAAACCCAATTTCCTGGATGCCAAAATGAACGTAAACTCACTAATAACAATGGATTATAAAAATATAAGCGAATGGACACTTGGTCAAAACAAACCCAATTTCAAGCCTTGCAAAAAAAGCTGGCCAAAAGCTAAATTGCCGGTATAATAATGTAGCTAAATGAATTTTTTGGAGATTTCTTATGTGTGAAAATTGCGGTTGCAGCGAAGCTAACACCGAAAAAACTTTGGAAGAAAAGGTTCAGGATACAATCGAGACCATTCGGGATAGCCTGAAAAGCCACGGCGGCGATGTTGAGCTGGTCGGAATAGACCAGGACAACACCGTCAAGGTCCGCCTGCAGGGGGCCTGCCAGGGCTGCCCCGGGGCTACCATGACAATGAAAATGGGAATCGAAAGAATGCTCAAAGAAAAAGTACCTGAGATTAAAGAAGTCGTCGCGGTGGACTAAACGCGTTAGAAAGTCTGCTGCCGGCAGAGCAAACGCTATATGTCTTATTTCTAACGGGGTAAACGCAGCTAAAAAGCAACCTTTTCCAGCTCTATCGTCTGAAACATGCCCAACAAGTCATTGATTGGGGGCAATGTATATTCTATAGCTTTAACAGCCGGATAACTAAACGATGGAACTAATTGACGCAAAGTCAGACCGCCGCTAAGCAGGTATCGCAGCGGTGTATGATTGCGCATCCTAACGATTCTTAAGGACGGGAATTCGCTTTCAAATATCTTTCGGTCTCGCCAAAAGATTATCCAGGCAAGTGCACCATTTCCACCTGAAAGAGGCCCTGACTCTTGCAGGGTTCCCGCTTTGCGGGGTCCCAGCTCCCATTTTGCCTGCCCCCGACAGCCCCATTCGGGGGCCTGCGCGTCGAAAGCCTCGTGATGGAAGTTTTTATAGATGAACCTTGACCATAATGTATTGGCAGGTTCAATCATAACGACTCTGCCGCAAACTTTCAGGCACCGCAAAGCTTCTCTGAAGAAGGCTCTTGGTTCAGTTATATGATGAAGGACGTTGAACATAAAAAAAGCATCCACACTTGCTTCCTCGAAGGGCATATCAAGGGCCGAGAAGACTTTATCCACATTTGGCAATTCAAGAACATCGGATGTAATCACATTGCTGATTACCTCTTTAATAAAGCCGCCGCCGCTGCCAAGCTCAACAAGGACCTTGTTTTTAGAATCAGACACCACCTTTTTAAACTGTTTATAAAAATCAATATATAATTTTTTGAGGAACGGCTTTTTCTGTATAATCTCCGCGTGCAATAATGTAGTAGCAGGGTCATCAAGGTCTTCAATGCCCATAGTCTCAGGCAGTTTAAGCCAGTCGATGGTCTTCATAATTTTCCGAACCATTTAATCTTATTGAACGCTACGGCTATCCGTTAGAGCCACCCTTAACAAAATGCCCTACCTCATAGACCGGCCCGAATAAAGAGGGGACGCATTGCATCTGAAAAACTCGCACCTTATTCAAAACGCTGTCCGCGGCATTGAACACATCCTTTTCTGTGGAAAAATGATGCCCACGGATGTTGCAGCCTAATAGCCGGAACATAAATACCATAAAGCCTCGCTCAATCGGCACACCGTATATCACCTGGCCGCCTGGCCTAAGAACTCGGCGAATCTCCCGAAAGGCCTGCATTTGCTCGAAAGGATTTAGATGCTCAAGAATGCTTATCAGCAAAACAGTATCAAAAAAATCATCCTCATACGGCATAGATAACACACTGCCGTTCTGCAAATGCGTCTCAATCTGCTTTGCCTTAAACACGGCCTTGACATCTTCGACCGACACGTTGAGGTCAAGCCCATAAATTTCTTGATAATTATCATTAAGATTTAGAAATGTAACACCGGAGCCAAAACCCACTTCCAGAACGCGCTGACCGCCCGTGCACTCTGCTAAGCACAGTTCAATCCGTCGGCGGAACATCTTACCGATGACAGGCCGGAAGTAGAATCGAAGCGGGTCGTCGCGGTCCACGCCGGCGTATTCACGGTAAGGTAACAGCTTCAGCTTAGGTATCCCGCACTTACTTTGATTTCTTTTCATAACGGCTCCAATAAGTGAATCCCGTTAGGTCAAAGTAAGTGCGGGATTCCAAGCCACTTGATTTTCTTAAATGCTATCCAGCTCATCTTGAGCAGCAGCCAGCCATGTGTGAAACGACTGATATTTGTCCTGCCGTAAGTTCTTGCACAATAGGTTACCGGCACCTCGACCACTTTAAGGTTTTGTTTTATCGCTCCGAAGATAAGGTCAAAATCACCAAAGGGGTCAAAATCACCAAAATAAGAACGATTGGCCTCTATCAGCTCATAGTCTTCTCTGCGAATCATTTTCGTGCCGCAAAGGGTATCTCTGAATCTTTGGCCTAACAGCCAGCTAAACAATACGCCGAAAAACTTATTCCCAAGAAGGTTCAAAAAATGCATAGCCCGCTTTTCCATTGGATAAACAAGACGTGAACCGTTGATGAACTCACCTTTACCGTCGCGCAGCGCTCTAAAAAACTTAGGCAAATCTTCAGGCCGAGACGTCAGGTCTGCATCCTGTATAACCAGCACATCTCCTTGGCTACCGGCAAAACCTTTTCTTACCGCATCGCCCTTGCCCACTCCCAGGCCCTGACGAATCAAACGAATATTTCTTTCCGGGTGGTTTGCTATCTGACGCTCTATCTCCTCGGCTGTGCCGTCCGTGCTGTTGCCCTCAACAAAGATTATCTCCGTTTCCCGACCCATCCGGGGGATTCGTTTCACCGCATCTTCGATATTGCCCCGCTCATTTCTGCATGGTACTATGACCGAAACAGACAAATCCTCATCGCGCATGGCAGCGGAGGCCGGACGGGCTATTACAAGCTCCACTAAATTGAAAAAGCGAAACCCGGGCAGTAAGGAAAGAAAATAATTGCAAATAGTTGTCAACGGTGGGATACGCTTCGGCATCATCAGATAGGAGGTAGTTCGAATAACGTCGTAGTCGGCCAATTTGAGCAGGTTTGCAATATCTTCCGGGGGAAGCCAGTTTTGATATGAGTAAGGCCGACGAATCCCAACAAGCGAACCTAAACTCAAAATACCTTCCCAAAGATAATTATAATAGGTTATTACAATCCGTGTGCTTTCTTTAGTCAACGGACGAATACGTTCCAGCACCTGCTGTATGTCATGCCAGCGACCAAGGGAATTGCAGATCAAAACATAATCGAATTTCTCATCAAGCTCCAGCTCATGCGGATCAACTACGTAGAATTTGAGATGTGGAAACCGCTTCTTTGCCAATTCAATCATCTCGGCATCCGCATCAACTCCAACACCATAGCTCGGCTTAACCGCCGCCAGAAGGTCGCCGCATTCACAACCAATATGTAGAACTCTGCTATTCGGGCGAACAACGAATTTATAAATTTTATCCAGCCAGTTATAATAGTACGAATTGCGTCTTCGCCAGCGGGGCTGCGACTCCCTGCTTCCGCCATCGGCGGACTGGCCTGTGCTCATCTTAGACGATTGTGAGCTTTGTTCCTGTGCCTTAACCATTGTTCTTATTTCTTTATGTCATCACCTCAAATGCTCGAAGATACCACCGGCGTTGGGCTTTTCAATTACCCCTCTCTCGGTAATGATAGCGGTAATATCCTGTGCCTCCGTAATGTCAAAAGCCGGATTGTAAATGTCAACCCCTTCCGGTGCAGTCTTTCTATCGCCAAAGAACGCTACTTCGTCAGCCGACCTTTGTTCAATAGGTATCTCGGCTCCGCTTTTAATACTCAAATCGAACGTGCTTGACGGCGCAGCAATATAGAACGGTATGCCGTGCTCTCGGGCGAGAATGCTCAGGCTGTAAGTACCAATCTTATTTGCCGTATCACCATTTGCCGCAATCCTGTCCGCACCGGTTATAACTGCATCGACCTTGCCCTGTTTCATCAGGTAAGCCGCCATATTGTCACAAATCACTGTAACGTCAATTCCCGCCTGCTTCAGCTCCCATGCCGTCAATCGAGCACCTTGCAGCAGTGGCCGGGTCTCATCTGCATAAACCCTGAACTTCTTTCCGTTTTTATGTGCCTCAAACATCACCGACAAGGCCGTCCCTTGCCCTGCGGTCGCAAGGGCACCAGCATTGCAGTGCGTCAAAATACCTGCACCTTCTTTGATAAATCTCTCCCCGTTCTGACCAATCCGCCGGCACATATCCACATCTTCCTGACAAATAGCATTCGCCTCGGCCAAAACAGCCTCGCGCAATTCTTGCACTGTTGCTTCCGGCTGCCGGGTAGCGAAATCCTTGGCATTTTGACAAATCCGCTCCAGCGCCCAGAACAAATTTACCGCCGTTGGACGTGATGATGACAAATACTCAACAGACTCAGCTAAAACTTTAAGTCCCTGCTCCAGACCATCTGCAGGTTTAAGCTTTTGCATAGCTAAAACAAGTCCATAAGCCGCCGAAACACCTATAGCCGGGGCACCCCGAACGGCAAGCGTCTTAATCGCTTCGAAAAGAGCCTCAGTATCCCGGCACTGCAGCTTAACAAATTCAGCAGGCAATCGCCGCTGGTTTACAAGCTCTAAGAAACCGTCGGCACCACCAATCCATTTAAGCGCTTGTATTATCATAAATATCTTTTCTCGAACATCGTGTTCGGATTATCTATCAACTCTGGCGCCGCCGCCACCCATAACTTTTTCGACTTCACGCAGACTGGCCGTGGTTGTATCGCCGGGTGTAGTCATTGCCAGAGCACCATGGGCGGCACCGTAATTGACCGCCTCGCCGGGTGTTTTTCCCTCCATAAGAGCATATATCAGGCCGGATGCAAAGCTGTCACCGCCTCCGACACGGTCGTATATCTCAAGGTCCGTTCCGAGTGTGGCATCGTGAAATTCACCGTCGGCGTAGATAATAGCACCCCAGTCGTTTACCGAAGCTGTTTTAGCATTCCGCAAAGTTGTTGCTACGACTTTGAAATTTGGAAACTCCTTTGTTACCTGCTCAATCATTTTCTTGAAATTCGTCGGGTCGAGCCTGGAGTAGCTTTCGCCGGTGCCTTTTACTTCAAAACCAAGAGCGGATGTGAAGTCTTCTTCGTTTCCGAGCATTACATCAACGTGCGGTGCGATAGCACGATTAACTTCCATGGCCTTTTTCTGGCCGCCTATGTCCTTCCACAGTGAGTTGCGAAAATTCAGGTCGTAGGAAACTACGGTGCCGTATTTTTTAGCTGCTGTTACAGCCTCGATGATAACATCGGGTGTCGTCTGCGACAGTCCTGCAAAAATGCCTCCGGTATGGAACCATCGGACGCCGTCGGTGCCGAATATGCTGTCCCAGTCGATGTCACCTTTCTTTAGTTGTGAGGCGGCGCTGTTTGCCCTGTCCGAACAACCCACGGCTGCCCGTACGCCGTAGCCGCGCTCGGTGAAATTCAAGCCAATCCTTACTTTCCTGCCGATGCCGTCGTATGGAACCCACTTGACATACTCGGTATTCACGCCGCCCTGATACATCAAATCCTCGAGCAATCTTCCCACCGGATTGTCCACAAGGGCGGTAACAACTGCAGCTCTTTGAGAGAAACAGCGCTTAAGGCCTCTGGCGACATTGTACTCTCCGCCGCCTTCCCAAACCCGAAAATGCCGGGTCGTATGAATCCTTTCCTCGCCCGGGTCTAATCGAATCATTATTTCACCTAATGAGAGTATGTCATACTTACATTCTGACTTCGGCTTTGCATCTATTATTGCCATGGAGATCCTCCTTCTAATGTATTTTAGCTGCTCCTGTCCTGAGCGCAGTCGAAGGAATAGATTTTTCCCTCTCTATAATCCATCCAGGCCGGCTCGAATGCCTTCCTATCAGTCGGCGCAGGTCTTAATTTGATGTTTCTGCACCGAAACAAATCGGGCGAACCTTCGTCGTATTCAACCTGCAATACAGTACTTCTTAGCGACTCGTTCTCAGGTTTGAATTTTAACGGTTTGCCGGTGGCTTTGTCAATCACGTCGGGATGTATTTCGATACCATCTTCGGAAAGGACAAGATGCGAACCCCGCGACCCGCTGCCTTGTTTTAGCAATTCCACAACGGCCTTGAGATACCCAACGCTGGCCAGGGCCAGATGCTCGGCCTGGATTGCTGTAATTAAAGCCTTGGCATCTTTTGAATTGAAACCTTTTTGTTGTATGCCTTTGTAGAGCTTTACCGCTTCTTTCAGGGCTTTTTGAGCATCGTTCAACTCTCTAATATGTCCCCCTGACGCGGTCATACGGCTTCGGATTTCTTCTAATACTTCTTCGGGGTCCGAACCTGACGGGCTTTTATATCGCTCAAAACTCCCGACAATGTCACTTAACTGCCGGTCAATCTCAGGTTGTTTATCTGAATAATCCGGCAGCTCACCGCCATAGACATTCACAATATATTCCGCCGCTCGCAGCCCACCCGTCTGACCGGCGTTAAGGGCAGAGCCGCCCGGACGTTTTACGCCGTGCGTACCCGCCATCTCGCCGATTATAAAGGTCTGAGGTATATTGGACTGCCACCACTTATCCACAGCGAAGCCTCCGTTGTTATGCTGGGCACAGACCGCAATTTCGAGCGGCTCCGAATATAAATCAATACCGTTTTCCTTATATATCTCGATGGCGGGGGTATTCATATGTGCTAATCGTTCGATAGGCGTTTTCTGCAGTGCACCGGCCTTTTCCAAATACTCCTTAGCTTCCGGCTCAAGGTCATCAATGTCAAATTCATCCATTGAATCACTACCTGCCCCTGCTTGTCGTTGGCAGGGGCCTATGGGATTGTGTAGGAAGTCCATATAGACCCGTCTGCCTTTTTGTGTTTCGTTGAATACCAGGATGTCAACCAATGATGATTGCCCCGCCGAAGGTGGGTTTCCTACAGACCCAGCGTTGCTGGGCTCGATGCGCTGCGGGTCAAAGGGCCATTGATAGCCCTTGAGAAAAATATTCGTTGCCATTTTGCTCATTGACGGGAAAAAGCCCGTCAGAAATTCTTTCTTGTCTTTGCCGTCGGCGTCGGTGCTGAAAAGCCGCGGAACCGCCTGCATATAAGTGCCGGAAACGTTCCAGCGGAATTTGATACTCGCCAGGCCGAACTGCGACTCGGTCAGGTTTGCTCCAATCAGCCCCGCCTTGAACGCCAGCCCATGGATTCCAAGCTGGCCTTTCGGATAGACGGTAGTTTTGAATAGTTCGCCCGGCCCGCCGGCAGCAAGTACTATATTTGCCCCAAAGAAGACGTTTATGGCACGATTTGATTCATCAGCGTTTTTGTTATCTACAGTT
Organism: Planctomycetota bacterium; assembly: GCA_043824065.1. Lineage (GTDB taxonomy): Bacteria > Planctomycetota > Phycisphaerae > Sedimentisphaerales > Anaerobacaceae > NIOZ-UU13. Next base: position 7,419 of record JBDRTM010000595.1, read on the forward strand.
ACAACACCTATGATTCGCTTCGATTCACCGGTGCCGAATGTTAGTAAGTGTGCGACCTCCTGCGAATCGTAAATCTTTACACCGTACCGTTCGAGCTGTTTCTGCAAACACTGGCTCATAAACCTGCTCGTTTTAGGCCCGGCTGACGTGGCCCGTTCGTATGGGTCGTGGTCTGTCTTGTAGCCGATGAAGGTGCCAGTAGAATCCGTCGGAAACGGGACTCCGGCCTGGACTAAGTGATAGAATTCACGAAGCGAGCCGATTGCCTCGATAAGCGCCGAATCGCCGTGGCAGCACCCGGCCGCTGTCAGACTCTTGGCAAACTCTTCTGCGCTATCGGCAACATCCGGACTGGTGCCTATTTTATAATAGGTCTGCTTGTCGGAGCCGCTCATCCGCGACGCTCCCAGCCCCAATCCTGCGGTTACTACGGCAATTCTTTCTTTAGGATTGGCAACGCCTGTCTTCTCCATAAATTGACACAGGTGCACTGCACAGTTCATTCCCGCCGCCCCTGCACCTACAATTACGGTGTTGTAATGATGAAAGGTAACGGTCTGATTCGCTATTTGTTTTTTTCCCATAGTTTTCTTTTTCCCAAAGGACAAATTGTGATTTTGTTAATCAACTCAAACTGATCGATTTGGGTTGAATATTAATTATAAACCTTTTATTGATAATAACATAAGTCAATTTGTCATTCTGAACGAAGTGAAGAATCTCTTCCCGCACAAGTGTACATTATTCTCATTCGTAGGCCAGATGCTTCGCTTTGCTCAGCATGACAGTAAAAACCGGTTAGTTTGAATAATCAATATTGAAATTTCTGCCTGTACTCCGGCTTATCTGTTCGATAGAAGCCGTTGCGAAGTTGATATCCGGATATTTTTCTGCCCGCAGCTTATCTATCAATTGTTTAATCCTGGTCAGTTCCTCAGCCAAAAGATTGTAGTCCTGCTTGTCGATGATTGTTTTCAATGTGGCCTTTTCAATCATACTGAACGAGCCGCCAAGTACCAGAACTCCCGCATCAATATAGTCGGGAATGTTACCCGGATTAGTCCCACCTGTGGGTACCAGGCTGATGGTCTTATGAATAGCCGGGTCGATTGCCTTAACAAAGCCGGGCCCGCCGAGCTGCTTTGCTGGGAATATCTTGCACAGATTCGCGCCCCTGGAAAATTGGCTTACAACCTCAGTCACACTGCCGCATCCCGGTATCATAGCTATCTTGCCGGCGAACTTCTCGAAGCTCTCGTCACTGAAATTAATCGCTGAAACAAGATAGCACGCGCCCGCATCTACGATCTGGCCGACTGAAGGCAATGGGTCCTGTGGATTAGCTTTGTTATAAATATCAAGCATCGCAGGCGCATCAATTATACTTGCCGAACCCGCCGCAAAATCGCCCAGCTCCCTACGCAGACGTTTCAGTTTTTCCAACGGTTGATTTATCCGGCAGGTAACTTCCATATTATTGATACCCGCCTTTATAAGGGCCTCGGCCGTCTTAACAATGTCGAGCTTGTCCTGGTTAAAGACGAGAATAAAGCCGTCTCTTAACAGTATCGTGATTGTATCTTTAATATCCATTTTTTCCTCACAATAACTTAATTTGAGAGCAATTGAACTAAAGTGCCTAAAGTGACACTTACGTGTCATCCTGAGGCGAAGCCGAAGGATCTGGCCAACGAAAAGAGATTCTTCCCCTTCGGCTTCGCTCAGGGCTAAAGGCTTTTTTCGCTCAGAATGACAGCTTTGCTGTAACTTTAGCTCACTTTAGGCACTTTCCAATTTCGTTAAGTTTTGTTCTTTGTTTTTTCCTCGACTACAGCCTTCTTAAATGAAAACCCCCATCGACGTTAATCACCTGGCCGGTTGAAAAATCAAGCCTGCCTTCGGCGATGGCCCCGACCGCTTTTGCGATATCTTCCGGCTGACCCCACCGCTTAATCGGAGTCAGGCCATCTGCTATCAGCTTGTCGTATTTGTCCTTAACCACGCTGGTCATATCAGTCTGGATGATGCCGGGTCTGATCTCAAAAACTCCGATACCGTATTCAGCTAATCTGTCCGCATACAGCATCGTCATCATTGCAATCCCCGCCTTGCTCACACAATACTCTCCCCGTGCCGGCGAGCTGGTGTATGCCGAGATTGAGCCTGTATTTACAATCCGAAACGTCCGCTCAGGATGAGTTTTTTTCTGTTCGACCATCCAGTTAGCCGCCAGTTGAGTCAAAAAATAAGGCCCCTTTAGATTTATTCCCATTACCCTATCGTAGCTCTCCTCGGTTACCTCAAGAATGTCCATTCGTTTCAAAGGCGCGACGCCCGCATTATTCACTAAAATATCGCATCTGCCGAATTTGCTCTTGGCCAGAGCAACCAGACTGCTCCGGTCCTCGGCACTGCTGATGTCACCTCGTAGAATCTCGCAATCTGCCCCAAGCTCCTTGATTTCTTTTTGCGTCTGCACCGCGCGCGATTCATCCGGCTCACCCTCGGTTGTAAAGTCAAAGTGGTTTACTACTAAGTCATAACCCAATGACGCCAGTTCCTTTGCAATACCTTTTCCGATACCACGACTTGCTCCGGTAACAATTGCTGCGGGTCGTTCTGCCATTTTCGAAATCCTTTCTGCAAATTTTGGTTATTGGTAATTGTTAATTACCACTCACTACTCACCACTCACTAATTAGTTCCTGTTGCTAAAACAGTATTTGTCATTCCCGCCCCGCATCAAAGTGCGGGATAAACTCCAGCGGGAATCCAGCTTTTTCGCTCTGGACCCCTGCTCCCCGCTTTCGCGGGGACAAGTTTACCCCTGCGGAAGCAGGGGCAGGGGTGAC
>JBDRTM010000596.1:0-6373 GCA_043824065.1 Planctomycetota bacterium
CTCCCAAGCATTATCCAGGCCGTGGCGCTCGACTGCGTACGTTTGGCTATGGCGATCAGACACGCGCTTTAATATTTAACGATTCGCTGAAGCTGGCAAAGAATCTTGCAACTCTTGGTGATGCGAAGACCTTGGTGATACATCCTGCCTCTACTATATTTCACGAATTCTCCCCGGATGAGCAAAAGTCGATGGGCGTTTCTGATGATATGATTAGGGTTTCGGTTGGTATTGAGGATTTCGAGGACATAAGAGCTGATTTTCAGCAGGCAATAGAAAGAACTTTCAAGGAGATAAAATGAATCTTGTTGTAAATGGTAAAGAGACGAACATCACTGACGGTTTGACCGTAAGTCAACTTCTGGTCCAGGAGAAAGTAAAGATGCCGGATATGGTGTCAGTCGAACTTAATGGACAGATTCTAAGAAGAACTAAGTTTGAAGAGACAATACTCAAGGACGACGATAAGGTAGAGTTTCTATATTTTATGGGGGGCGGCTGTGGGACTAACTGAACAACAAATAGAAAGATACAGCCGACATATAATCCTGGAGCAGGTTGGCGGCACAGGCCAGGAGAAACTGCTCAGCTCCAAAGTGTTAATCATAGGTGCAGGTGGTCTTGGTGCGCCGGCTGGTTTATACCTGGCCGCAGCCGGAGTCGGAACAATTGGAATTGTCGATTCCGATAAGGTCGATTTGTCAAACCTTCAAAGGCAGATAATCCATCATACCAGTGATGTAGGTGTGGAAAAGGTCAAATCTGCCGAGAATAAGATGCGAGCAATAAATCCGGATATCACCATCCGGACCTATCAGACCCGACTGAGTGCCGAAGATATATCGGACATTATCCGTCAGTATGATTTTGTTATCGACGGGACAGACAACTTCCCTGCCAAATTTCTTATCAACGATGCCTGTTATTTTAACAAGGTACCTTTTTCACATGCAGGGATTCTACGGTTCCACGGTCAGTTGATAACGGTATTGCCCGGCGAAACTACCTGCTACCGCTGTATCTTTAATTCTCCACCGCCAGCCAACGCCGTGCCATCCTGTTCACAGGCCGGTGTGCTTGGTGTTCTGGCAGGAGTCGTAGGTTCATTGCAGGCAACAGAAGCGTTGAAATATTTACTGGGGATCGGCAATTTATTAACCAACACATTGCTGACGTACAATGCGCTGACGATGGAGGTCCGCAAGGTGAGACTGAACCGGAATGCGAACTGCCCACTTTGCGGCGAAAGCCCGCAAATAACCGAATTGAAAGATGAAGAACAGGTTGTATGTGACCTGAAGAACTGCAAATGCTGAAGTTAGAGATTCCAACTAACATATTCGAACGGATGGTCGCACAAGCAAAAGCTCTGGCACCTATCGAGGCCTGTGGAATTCTGGCAGGCAAAGACAACAAAGCTGAAAAGCTGTTTGAGATGACTAATGCCGACAACCGCAGTGACCACTTTATGATGGAGCCGAAGGAACAGTTCACGGTAGTGAAAAATATTCGTTCAGCCGGCCTTGAGATGTTAGCGATATATCACAGCCATCCTGAAACACCTGCCAGACCTTCGGCTGAGGATATTCGGCTGGCTCTTACGCCGGATGTAATATATGTAATCGTTTCGCTTCAGGGCGCTAACGCTCCTGCTGTGAAAGGTTTTCTTTTAGAAGATGGTAACGTAGCCAAAGTGCCGGTAAAAATTTTTGAAACGGAGACATCTTGTGATAGTTGAAATACAACAGCAAGCAATTAGCCAATTATTGCAATTATTGCCTGCCAAAGTTTCCTCTTTTCAAGGCTCTCAATTCCCCCTGCCGGTAAAAGCAACGTTTCTGGACGATAAGGAAATTGACATACCATCTTTGCGCCAGGAACTCATCGATAAGCAAAACTCCGATGTCAAAGAGCTTCTGGAGCCTGTTTTATTGGCTGCTGAATTATACGAAGCTGCCTGTGATGATAAACAACAGTTCTTTTTAGATGACCAAAAGGTTCAGCAGTACGTATTCATGGGAAGTAAATGGCGGGCCGGCTGGGCACTGGTGCTCGGTGGTGACAATCAGGATGAACTGATAGGCCAACTAAAGGACCGTAATTTCGCTATTTTCACTGATCTGCCGAATATTCCAGATACAGTTTACATCGGCAATAGACCCACATCGGCTGTTTATTTTCTGCAGTTGATGGTTAGATACGGCCTGGTATGGGGACGCATACCACCCGGCAATGACCACCAGATGGGTCATTTTCTGGAAAAAGATGTGCCGGGCTTGATCATTGTTTATAAGGACCTGCCGGCTCTAAAGTATCTTGTCGTGCTTGGCCTGATGAAGCTCGGTGCCCCAGCGGTTGTCCCGCCTACATTTCCTTTTCCTTATGGCTGCCATGCAATAGCCGAGACAGTTTCCGATATCGTCGAAACAGGTAGTCGTTTTCCGAACCTACGACAACGTTACTACAAAGATCAAACTATCTCTTTGCCTGATTACTGCAATCCGGCCTCGGTAAAAGAAGAAATTCAAGCAGCTCAGTTTTTAGGCGGCAAGGCCAATAGCTTTTTCTGCCTCCGCCCTGCTACCAACGCCAGCCAACGACTTACTGTTATTGGCAAGCCGGCAAAAGATATTGGCATTCTCGTAGAAATTGCAGCCCAAAATTTCTCCGATGATATTGCAGCTACCGTTGAAACCGCCGCACTGAGATCAATTAACTTCTTGTCGGGTGTACATGCCTATAATAAAGAAGGTATATTTCACCTTGAACTAAAGGCCGGAATAAGTTTGAATGAAGAACAAATATCAAACGCCATTTATTGGGGAATTCGCTATGAATATCCCCGTCTGGAAAATATAGCGGTTACTATTTTTTATGGGCCGGCTGAATTAGCCTTAGCAGCGAAAGACATCACGCAATACAAAAAACAACGTCGCCAATTCATCAAGAACATGACGGAAGACAACACCGAAGAATTTTGTGTTTGTACTGAATGTCGCCCTTTTTCGCTTGTCCATACCTGTATTCTCACTCCCGAACGGATGCCGATGTGTGCAGCAAGAACCTACGCCTCGGTCAAAGCGGCAGCCCTTTTGGGTTCATCGGCAGTTCCATGGAAACGCAGAAGCGAAAAGGATATGCCTTTACGACGTATCTTTAACAAAGGAAAAGTATTGGACGCTGACAAAGGTGAGTATCAAGGCTGCAACCAGATTTATCAGGAAATGACTGACGGACAACTTAATCGTGTTTATCTTCATTCATTGCGGGATTATCCGACCACTTCCTGCGGGTGTTTTCAGGCATTAGCGTTTTGGCTCGAAGAGGTGCAGGGAATCGGAATAATGTCTCGCAATTCTCAGGCTGTCACCCCCACAGGTCAAACCTGGCCAATGTTAGCAAACAAAGCCGGTGGAAAGCAATGTCCGGGCATAGCCGGTGTTTCCCTGTCTTATATTCGTTCTCGTCATTTCCTAAAAGGTGACGGCGGTATTGGTAATGTAGTCTGGGTTGACAGTAAATTATACAAGAAAATTTTCGACCTGTTTTTGCCTGGCCAAAAAGGAGCAACAGAAAAAGAGGTTCGCACAATGGAGGAACTGAAAGATCTTCTTATAGAAGATGGTAATGTAATGGATGTTTCGGTAGAAATTTTGGAATGAAACACGTTATTTTTTAGGAGAATTTTAATGAACTTTACTGTTTTAAATACCTTGAAGGTTCTATCTATTTTAGCCGTCATTAACTTACCAATATATGCCGGGGATGAACACCCGAACTTTTCTACAGATGATTCACAACTGGTATATATGTCTGATGGAGAGATAAAAATTGTCAATATTGCAACCGGCAAAGTAAGAAACCTGACCAATTCGCCGACGGCAGATATGTGCCCAGACTGGTCGAATGACGGGACAACTATTGTCTTTGATTCCATGCGTGATGATTCCAACAGAGATTTATATGTTATGGCTATTGATGGGACAAATGTCCGACGTTTAACTAAAGAGCCAGACCAGCAGGATAAGTGTCCTGTTTTTTCGCCGGATGATTCACGCATCACTTATATTTGCACAGCTAACGGTGATATGGATATTTTTGTTATGAATAGTGATGGCAAGGGCGTTAAGAATCTTACTAATGACCCCGGTTCTGATCGCTGCCCATCATGGACCCCTGAAGGAAAGAAAATTACATTTATGTCGAATCGGACAGGCTCTTTCGAAGTTTACATTATGGACTCCGATAATGGGAGCAATCCTAAACAGCTGACTGAGTTGAAGATAAAAGGCTCAAACTGCTGGGTAGCTGCAGTCAGTCCGGACGGCAAAAAAATCTGTTTCGTTGGGGACTTTGAAGGCAATAATGAACTGTATGTAATGGACATAGATGGTAACAACGTGCGCAACCTCACGCGGCATCGAGCAGATGGCCAGTGGCCGGCATGGTCTCATGATGGAAAATGGATAGCCTTTTCTTCAAATCGCAGCGGAGAACAGCTTCTTTATGTTGTTCGGCCAGACGGTTCGGGGTTACGACAGGTAACCGGTACGGGTAAACAGGTTTTAGACAGAGTTCGAAAACACAACTTCGAGAAAAATAGCGGCTACGATGGAGTGGCTTATCTCGGTGATAATGCATGGCGGGTTCGTACATTAGCTATCCGTGATTTGGTGCGTTTGGGCTCAGAAGCAAAGCTGATTCTAATAGCTGGTCTGAATGATGAGAATAGGCATGTTAGACATATCTGTGTCGCTGCTATCGGCATATTAGGTCTTCGGGACGCAGGAAACGATTTAGTAAAATTGCTGACGGATGACCCTGACCCGATTGTTCGTGGACAGGCTGCGCAGACACTGGGACAAATTGGCTACACCGAGGCTATTGAGGCACTAAAGAGAGCCAGCCAGCAGGATGACAGCGAACATGTTCAACATCGTGCAGAGCTGGCTATTGGACGGTTAAAAGAAAATTCATCAAACAATACTGAATTAATAAAGGCACGGACTAACCTTGATGAAAGAACTTTTCGTCGAGTGAAGGCAGGTAAGCCCGCTCCTGATTTTGAACTGAAAGATGTCTATGGAAAAACGTGGCGTCTGTCGGATTTTAAGAACAAAAAAACTGTTGTTCTTATATGGATATTTGCTGATTGGTGTCCTGTCTGTCACCGAGAGTTTCACGATTTAACTCAAATGGAAGAACAATACAAACAAACCAATATTCAAGTGTTTACGCTCGAATGCCATGACCAGTATCGGTGCGGAGTGATGGGCAAAGGAAAGGATTTGTGGTGGCCCCATCTCGTGGATAATGCCGGGGCAGTTGCAGCTATGTATGGTGCTGATCCCATGGAATTTGTAGTTCACGATGAGTGGATAAATCGGCCATCTACAATTATCGTAGATACTGAAGGAATAGTTCGGTTTACCTACTATGGAACCTATTGGGGAGATCGGCCTACAATTGAGCAGACACTTGAGATGATCAAGACAAACTCTTACTCCTTCCGTCATCCTGAACGCCGAGAGTAAGGTAAGTGAACCAAATTGATTAAATTTGAAGAGAAAGCTAAAAATTAAAGCTTGGATTGCGTGATTAGAACATGAGACATATTTTACTGTGTATATTGCTGCTCATTATCAGCACATTGGTTATTAGCTGTGAGCAGAGCAGGTCTGGGCAAAGCCACAGTTTTCAATTTCAAACGGGAGATTTGCTTTTTCAAGACCTGGATTGTGGGCCACTTTGTGATGCAATAGAAAAAGTTACTACTGGGTATCAAGGAGCGAATTTTTCTCATGTTGGAATCGTTGCAAAAGATGATACGGGAAATTTTGTTGTCATAGAAGCAGTCTCAACCGGCGTCGAGGTCACAGAATTGCAGACTTTTTTTAATCGCAGTGTTGAGGCCAACGGCCGGCCTAAGGTCGTTGCAGGACGATTAAAAAAGTCTTATCAGCATTTGATACCAGATGTGCTCGAAGAGGCTTTTGCATTGGAGGGAAAGCCATACGATAAACTATTTGTTATCAATAGCGATGCTTACTACTGCTCAGAATTGATCTATGAAATATTTCTGCGAGCCAATAACAACAGCCCGGTATTTACATTGCAGCCTATGACATTTAAAGATCCTCAGACGGGCCAAATCCTTTTGACCTGGCAAGAGTATTTCTCCCAATTGGAAGTCCCTGTTCCTGAAGAACAGCCGGGGATTAATCCGGGTGGAATCTCACGTTCGGCTGTTTTGACAATAGTTTACAAATATGGGACGCCAATTAAAGAACCGGGAACCCAAAGTTAATTAAAAATTGTCAAGAAGGATTCTGAAAAGCAATGGAACCAATTTTAAGAATTCCGGAAAGTGTCA
>JBDRTM010000597.1:0-11642 GCA_043824065.1 Planctomycetota bacterium
TTTTCTGTGCGTAACCTTTTTGTTTTTCCGGAGTGCGGGCCTGATTGAGGTACGTGTTGCCGGAGTGCGGGCTTGTTTTTAAGCCGAAGAATATATGCCACGACATAATTATCATCAACAAAATCCCGACAAATCCTGTTATTACCCACTTGGTTTTGTATGCTGTGCCCTTTACTTTGTTATGGTAAATAGCTATCAGGTATCCGCCTAACATTGCAGCCGAGGCATTTAACGGCAGATAATATTGCTCGTATGAGCGCGGGCTTATCCACACGAACGTCATATCCAGCAGCCACCAGACGGCAAAGAGCAATACAAATCGGTCATAGCTTCTCGATGCTCGATGCTCGATACTCGATACTCGATTAGAAATGAGGATGATGACTCTGATAATAATTGACGCGAGTGCCAGGGCAATCGGCAGTATTAACACCCCATACCAGCGGAAGACTCTCAGCTTTGCCTGTTTGGTTTGTTCGGGCTTTAATATTTGCCAGCTATCGCGGACATAAGCCGGCATAAACTTCATTAAAAGTCCCTGCCTGGCAGGTGGGTCCTGGACTGTGCCGGCAATGGTGTTTGGTTCTGCCTGTTCTTCCTGGGTTTGGTCCTGAGAGCCTTGCAGCGAAGTAGCAATGGGCCTGCCAACAAATGAATAATACGGGAAATAGTTAATCGGGACTTTTTCGGCGGCCAGCCATAGACATATGGGGCTGATGATAAGAGCCGCTCCTGCCAACAGCAGTAAAATATCGGCTCCGGTTTTTTTCCAGCTTCTGTGTTTAAGCAGCGGTTGTGCAATCACGAACAAGCCGACCGCAGTGATTGCCGAGATGCCTGTCTCTTTAAACAGCGGGGCCCAACTGAGAAAGGCGCCGGCTAATATTGCATACCACCAGCGGTTTCCAAGCTGATACAAAACAAAACAGCTTACACCCAGCACCATAAAGGCAATCATGTGTTGTTCTTTTACGTTGCCGTACTTGGCCATAAGCGGGGCAGAAAGGTATATTGAGGTAATAATGACTCCTACGGCGGCAGGCAGAACGCCGAACAGTTTAACCATCGCAGCAAACATAAGCAGCAAAGCGCCCGCCTGAAGGATTGTCTGGATCAGTTTCGGCCCTGTTTCATTAAAGCCGAACAGCTTGACGCCTAACATATTTACCAGCAGAGTTCCCATCTGAGCGCTGGGTTTTTCATCAACGCCGATTTTGGCGCCGTCGAGTATGTGTTTGGCTGAGTAAACGTATGCCCCGCTGTCGAAGGCCCCGGGAGAATTGAACTCGAAATACTTGCCCATGCAAAAGGGCATCGCCGCCAGAATCGCTATTATGATGAAAGGTACGAATGGTTTGCCGCCCGGTTTTTTGGCCAGGCTCCGCCAGGCTCTGCCCTGACGAGCAGGTGGGCTTACTTTGTGTTTATGTGGTTCTATTCGTTTTCTCGAGCGTCTGTGCTTTCGGACGGGTTTACTCATTTACGGCCTCCGTTCCCCGCTTTCGCGGGGACAAGCTCCATCAGTAGATTCGAGTATCTCTTTGATGACGTAGGTCGGGCGGTTTTGGGATTCGTGATACGTACGGACCAGAAGCTCAGCGAGCAGTCCCATCAGAATAAATTGAATGGTGGTAGTAATCAGCAGAGCCGTCAGGACCAGTAACGGATTTCTGTTAATAGCGAAATTGTTTGTGATTTTTTGATATACGACAATCCAGCCAGAGGCTATGGCCCCGATGCCACTGGCCAGCCCCAGGCCACCGAAGATATATATCGGCTTGGTTGAGAAAGAGCCGAGGAACTTGACGGTGATAAGGTCTAATATCACTTTTAACGTTCGCCCCAGACCGTATTTGGTTTTGCCGGTGGTTCTGGGCCTGTGGTTGACCGCCATTTCAGCGATTCGCGCCCCGCTCCAGCTTGCCAGAGCAGGGATGAAGCGGTGCATTTCACCATATAGTTTTATCTCTTCCAGTACCTCCCTTCGGTACACTTTCAGGGTGCAGCCGTAGTCGTGGAGCTTGACGCCTGTAATCCTGGAAATCAACCAGTTGGCGATTTTGGAAGGCAGCAATCTGGTGATGGCGTTATCGTGTCTTTTTTTTCTCCAGCCGCTTACAACATCGAACCCTTCGTCGAGCTTGGCAATCATTTCAGGTATATCCGCCGGGTCGTTCTGCAGGTCGGCGTCAATTGCAACGATGACTTTGCCTCGTGCATGGGCGAAGCCGGCGCTAAGGGCCGCGGTTTGGCCGAAGTTCTTGCGAAAGCAAATGACCCGGATTCGGGCGTCGGTCTTTTGCAGCTTAGCTAATATATCGAAGCTGTTGTCACTGCTGCCGTCATCGACGAAGATTATTTCGTAGTCATATACGTCCGTTAATGTTTTGGTGATTTGCTCATAAAGTGGGCCGATATTATCCTGCTCATTCAACAATGGCACGACTACTGAAATTTCGGGACCTTGGTTACCCACACTTTATTTCCTATAATAAGGCATCTGCAAAGTATGCCTAACCTCAGTTTTGCATAGCGTATATGATAATAGTTACAATATCGGCTGTAAAGCAGAACGCCAGCAGTTAAAATCGGTGGCAAATATGCGAAAAGACGAGAAACTGCAATCGGCCCAGAATTTTCTTGATTTAGGGTGTTATTTTTGTTATAATAGACGTTGTCAATTAACCGGAAAGTTACTTTATTATCTAATTTGGAGATGGGGGATATGAAACAAAACTATTTAATTTCAGCACTTGTTTTCAGTAGTGTATTACTACTTTTTCAGCTCGGCTGTCAGGAGCAGGCTAAGCTGCCCGAAAAGCCCGCGTCGGCGCCCGAGACAAGGGTGGTTGGTACGCCCCAGAAAGCTGAATCTGCACTCGCCGGTCTCGACGAAGCCGCGCCGAAAATTACGTTTGAAAACATAGTTTACGATTTTGGGCAAGTCGGTCTGGGGGCACAGAAGAAAATCGCTGAGTTTAAGTTTACAAATACCGGAGACGGCCTGTTGAAAATCGAAGAAGTCGAGAAATGCTGCGGTGTCGTTACCAAGTTAGACAAGACCGAATATGCACCGGGCGAAAGCGGGGTCTTGAAAGCAGAGTATCGGACGAGTCAACGCCCCGGCTTAGACAGGAAAACTTTGTACGTCAAGAGCAACGATAAGACAAAGGCCAGGATTGCATTGACCCTTAAAGCCGAAGTTGTGTCTAAAATCACTTGTGCGCCAAAGAGATTGAAGCTCTTCCTTGGGGAGGACAATGCCGGTTGTCCGAAGATTGTACTTAGCAGTCTTGATAATCAGCCGTTTATGATAACCGGATTCAAATCGACTGCCGATTGCATAACTGCTGATGTGGATAGCTCGGTGGAAGCGACAAAATTTATTCTTGAACCGAAGATCGATATGGAGAAACTGAATAACAATCTCAAAGGGCATATCGACATTAGCCTGACCCATCAGGAGGAGAAAACGGCCGAAATTCTCGTTGACGTACTGCCGAAATTTACAATTATCCCGCCGTTGATTCTCGCATTTAATGCCGAACCGCAAAAGCCGATAGTAAGGAGAGTCTCGGTGCTCAACAACTATGGTGGTAATTTTGAGATTGAATCGGCTTTATCGAAAGATAACACGGTTAAAATTCTGAGTCGCGAGAAAATTCGCAGCGGTTATCAGCTTGAGCTGGAAATAACGCCGCCGCCCCCCGAGGGTAAAACGAAATTCTCGGATGTGTTTGTTATAAAGATAAAAGGCGAGGATGAGCTGAGACTTGTCTGTCGCGGGTTTTATGCGAGGAAATAACTGGTGAGTAGTGAGTGGTGAGTAGTGAGTGGCCAATTAACCAATTAACCGCTCACCAATTAACTTATCCTGATGCTTTTGGGGGTGGATTGAAACCTAACCTGTATATCATGCGATTAGTGAGCTGCCTGTCGCGACTTGGCTCCGCCAAGCGAGCCAAGGCGGGCATTTGCGTATTGGCCCTGTTAGAAATCTTTGCCAAAGCCAAGAAAAAGGTCATTGGTGTGTTATTTCTAACGGGCTTGACGTTGTGCGCCTCGTGTGTATTAGAAGTGTCGTCCGAACCGTCGGGGGAATCACTTCATACAACCGATCCCGATAAAATCGGGACAGTCTTCTTTACCGGTAACGGGCTTGGGGAGCTGAAGCCCTGTGGCTGTTCGGGCGGACAACTCGGGGGGCTTGACAGGCGAGCGGCGGTGTTCAATCGTGTGCCCAGAGACAAAAGATTGATTGTCGATACGGGCTCGCTTGTGAAAAGCGACAGCGAGCAGGACCTAATTAAATTCGATATAATACTCCAGGCTTTGAAACTGCTCGATTATGATTTAGTCAGTCTGAGCGAAAAAGACATCGAAATAGGAAAAAATGTTGGACTGTTAGTTGGACTGTTAGATAGTACGGCTTCGATTTTTAATATCATAAGTGCTCACCGCTCATCTGCTATGAATGTTCCAGCGAAATTTACAAAAAGCCTGTCATTCAAAGACAACAGGGTAGTCATAACTATTGCGGCTTTTGACGCAAAATCAGGGCCCTTAGAACAAATTGGACAGCTTTTTACATCCGGCTCCGAGGTTAGTCCGGCACCGGTTCGCCGTGAGTCTAATCTCGATACCTTTGGAATTAATATTCTTATCCTGAACCATTGTGATGATGCCATTGTTGATTTTATTGCTAAGAGGACACCTCTTGTAGATTGTATTGTATGTCCTTCCGAATCTGATGAGCCAATGTTAGTTGGCGAGGCGAATAAAAGACCTTTGGTTTTCTCGGTGGGCCGCTTCGGCAGATATGTATGTGGATTGCGAATAACGGAAGCCGCCGGAGACAAAGATAAACTGAAATTGGATTTTCTCTCTATACCAGTTGAAGAAAATTTGGAGCAGGAAGCCTCTCTTGTGCAGTTGTACAAGGATTATCAACAGCTTGTCAGGGAGAGGAATCTTTTGGAGAAATATCCACGTTTTACTCTGCCGGATGGCCTGGAATATGCCGGTTCGGAATCCTGTAAGGCTTGTCACGAATACGAATATGGGAAGTGGAGCCGTAACGCCCATGCCCATGCCTATGCGATACTCGAGCGGGAAGGCTCGCAGTTCGACCCGGAGTGTGCTATCTGTCATGTTGTTGGTATGGACTATGAAAGCGGGTTTATTTCGGAGCAGAAAACCGGACACTTGAAAAACGTCGGCTGCGAAAACTGTCATGGGCCGGGCTCGGAACATATCAAAACTGGGGGAATAGTCGGATTCACTGATACGAAGTCTGCCTGCATTGATTGCCATACGCCTGAGCACAGCGGCGACTACGCAGGAAATGAGGGTGCTTTTCTGGAAAAAATCGTTCATTGGCGGGAACCAAGACCCTCCGGAAGTGTCAAATAAAAAAGGGTATAATAGCCTAACTACGAACGATTTATCCCCGCTTTCGCGGGGCCAAGCTTACCCCTGCGGAAGCAGTGGTACTTTAGAGACCGATATGATAAAGACATTGCGAATAACAAGTATTGTGGCGGCTGTTTTGGCGGTCATTTTCCTGGTCTTTTTCGTCTTTCCTGTGGTTTTTGGCGGCTACAGCGATGAACACCTCGAGTCCGCCCGTGGCGGACTGGATTCGCCCGGTGTGATAGAGAAATTCAACAAAACTGTGGGTAATAAGGCCAAGACAGGCCAGAGCGAGATATCGCCACTTGTACAGCAGGCTGGGGCCTTTGCGTTGTATCTGGATCCACCCAAGCCGAAAGTGCCGAAGACCGCAAGTGGTACCACGTCTGTTACACGCGGCCCGGCTGTTACGCCCAAATTCAAGGTCCTTGGCACCAGTTATTACAAGGGACAACCCGAGTTGTCGCTGGCCCTGATTGACGAGCCGGGCAAAGGATTGCACTGGGTCAGGCAGTCCGGTGAGGTAGGCCATTTTCTTATTGAGCAGGTAAAGGACGGTATTGTTGTTTTTAAAGACGGCAAAGGCACTTTCGAGCTTGAAGCCGAGCAGAAGCCGGAAATAAGCCTTCTTGAAGGAGCCCCTGGTGCTTCCGGCCGAACAGGTGCTTCCAGCCAAACAGGTGCTTCCAGCCGAGCGGATGTTTCCGGACGAACCACTGTTTCCAGCCGAGCACGAGGAACAGCAGGTACCAAATCTACATTACCGGCTTCAGGGAGAGCTGGTACCGGCATTACAGGGGCGAAAAGCAAAGCTCCACAGCCACCTATGATTACTAAAGAAGACGGGGAGTTGAATGATCTCGCCGAAAGGCTAAGAGAGATACTGGCAAGTGATAAGTCTGGCAAGGCTGGTTCAAGGCCCAGCGCGAAAGAAAAGACTGCTTTGATGGAAAAAATTATTTCCGAATACAAATCTATAAAATCTTCGCGTTTAAGTGACGCGGAGAGGGAACATTTGAATAATTTAGGTACAGAGTTAAAAAAGGTTTTGGAGCACTTGGAAAGCACGGGTCTGGAAGAAAACAGAGATAATTAGAAGTATCGGATTAAGGGGTGATTAATGATGGCGAAACAGCGAATTTTTTGCGTGGGCACCAGTCGCGACTTGGCTTCGCCAAGCGAGCCATGGCGGGTTGGCAGATTTCTTGTTGTATCAGTAGTTTTGTTGTTATTCAGCAATTATCTGTTAGCTGCTCAGCAGGGCGTTTCTGAGGCGACGGAATTCAAGATTTTTCCTTTGAAGTACATATCTGTTGAGCAAGGCAAGAAGTATCTTATCGAGGCCGGGACAGGGACGACGGTTTCGCCGTTTCCCGGTACGGCTGCGCTTTTGGTCACGGCCAAGCCGGACGAGCTGATCAAGGTAATGACTATTTTGAATCTTGTTGATTGCCGGGGGCAATTTGCCGTAAGGAGGGTATTCGGCGCCTCAGTGGCTAAGAATCTTCCATCCGCCGAATTGGTCGCGGCAAAAGTCGGTAACATATCCATCGGGAGCTTTTTTAACCCGCCAGCCGTTAATGCCAAAGTTAGGGCAATTATAGGTATCCATAATGATGCTTTGGTGGTTGTTGCACCAGTCGGCTCATTAGACAAAATTATTTCTGCTGTCAGGCAATTGTCGAATCCAGGCGAGCGGATAACACAGAGCGGGCCGGATGCTCTAACTAAGTGGAAAGCCCCTGAATTAGCTAAGCCGGATGTGATGGGACCCCGTTCTACAGCCCCTGCCTTTTTGCTTCGCAAAAGCGAAGCAGCAGGGGGCGAAGTAAGCACCCAGCCAAACAGCGTTGCAGCGGTACCGGAGCAAGAGCAAAAGGTGCCGGAACAAAAGGCATCTGTACCGCCTGCTGCGATCCAGCCGTATGAAACGAAGTCGATTCCCAACGGGGATGATATTCTTAAACTGAGTTTGCCCGAAACTCTTTCCATAACGGATTTTTTGGGCTTCGTGGGAGAGTATTTACATCTGAACTACCTGTACGACCCAACCAAGGTCAAAGGCGATATTACACTCAAGCGTCATGGCAGGCTTCAAGGACCTATCAAGAAAAAGGAGCTGTATCCTCTGCTTGAACAGGTGATGCAGTTCTATGGTTTTGCGATGACTCGCAGGGGCGATCTGGTAACAATAGTTCCCGCAGCAGAGACGCAAAATATTGACCCTGATTTGTACCCTGACGTGAAGGATATCGAGATTGGGGATGCAGTCATAACTCGTGTCTTTAAGCTGGGGCATATAAATACAACCAACGCAAAGAATCTTCTGGATGGGATGAGACTCGTCACCGAGGTCAGGCCGATACCCGAAACCCGAACACTTATTGTTACTGCATTTGCCTACCGTATGCCACGTATAGAGGCACTTCTGGACCTGGTGGATAAGCCCGGAGAACCGAGAAAATTCAGGTTCAGGCAGTTGAAGTACACGATGGCCCAGACGCTTACTCCGAAGATCCAGACGCTTGCCGAGCAATTAGGCACTATATCCATTACTATAGCCGAAGCAACGCCAGCGGCACCGACAACCAGTTCAAGCGCTCGCAGGCCGGGCGAAACAACGGCCCAATATCAGCTCCGGCTTCGCCGGGAAGCTCAAGCCCGGGCCCGAAGGACGACCACGCCCACTACGACACCGGCGGAGCCGGCCAAACCCACCGTATATCTCGAAGCCGACGAAAGAACAAACCGCGTTTTGATGATAGGCCTTGATGAGCAATTAGATGCTGTCGAGGAGCTAATAGATACGCTTGATGTGGCACAGCAGGACCTGCGGACCCTGAAATTATACAAAATCGAGTATGTTGATGCTGAGGAGGCAAGAAGGAAGCTGGAGGAGCTTGGTATAATTACACCCATCCAGACGACAGATTATCCTTATTCTTCGAGAATTACCGGCGGTGCTACGCCCACGACTCCGACGTCCAGGCCCACAACTACAACAAGGACCCCAACCACAAAGGCCCCAATGTACGGCGAAGCGCGCGAGAACATTGTGGGTGAGCCGCAGGTGGTGGTAATTGAGCCGACAAATTCGCTTTTGGTTAACGCGACTGCTGAGCAGCATGTCCGGATAGCGCAGATTTTACACTACGTGGACAGCGAAATGCAGGAAGATGAGATACCTTATAAGGTCTATCCTCTCGAAAACCAGTCGCCGGACCATTTGAAAGAGATTCTGGAGCCGCTTGTTCAAGAGACTGTTCTGGACAAGGAAGGCAAGATTGAAAGTGTCATAAGAAAGCAGGATGAGCTAATAACTATAGTTTCTGACCCGAATACTTTTTCATTGATTGTTTATGCGAGCAAAAAGAACCAGGAATGGATAGGAAGCTTAGTAGAAAAGTTAGATAAGAGAAGGCCGCAGGTCCTTATAGATGTAACGCTGGTCGAGATCTCTAAGGCCGACGCCTTTAATTATGACCTTAATTTAATTCAGAGCTTTCCAGATTTGCTCAGCACATCCGGTCTGACCGGCGCTATTATGCCGGGTGTTGGAGAAGGCGTCAGTTTAGTTTCAAAGCTCCTGGAAAGTGGCAGAAGCCGCTTTATCGATTTTCAGTCTAATAGTGGTGCCGGGACCGGCTTTTATGGCGATAGACACATTAACGCTTTGTTGACTGCTATGCAGACAAAGGATTACGGCAGGGTCCTGGCCAAACCCAAAATCCTTGTTAACGACAATGAACCCGGCATGATACACACGGGGGATACTACCTATGTTGTAAAACAAACAGGCACTGTTATTCAGGGTGCAACAGCAGGTACTGTGCAGACATCGCTCGATTACGACCCATACCCTGCGGGCATAACACTTACAATTACACCTCATATCAGCCGGGGTGACTTCCTTCGCCTTGATATTAATTTGGAGAGGTCGGATTTTGGAACCATCACCGGAGAGAAACCACCGGATACCACGGAAAGTAATATCGAGACGACGGTTACCGTTCCTGATCGCAGCACTATTATTTTAGGAGGTATGCTGAAACTTAACCAGGGTAAGGGTGGAACAAAGGTGCCCATACTCGGCGATATTCCTCTTTTAGGCGGATTGTTCAGAAGCACCAGCAACAGCGACCTACAAAGACATTTGTATGTTTTCGTTAAGGCCGAGATTATAAGACCCGATGAAGAAGGGTTTGTGGGGGATGATTTGGCACGGATCTCCGATAGAAACAGAGAAGCGTTTGAAAAACGTGAAATAGAATTTCAGGAGTATCATGACTGGGCGGGTGTAAAGCCAAAAGCAATGAGGCCGTTCAAAGTACTTGATGCACAATAGTATAGTACAGAAGACAGAGGACAGAGGTCAGAAGTCAGAGGAAAGAGGTCAGAGGTCAGAAGTAGGAATAATGAAAAATCTACTTATACAAGCTGCTAAGCGGACTGGCCTGGTTGACGCCGAGCAATTGGCCAAATTTCTGGAAGAAAACAGCGGCCAGGGTCGGCTCGATGAAGCTCTGCTTAACTGCCCATACTTCACCGAAGATGTGGTATTGAAGCTGTTTGCTGAAGCGCTGGGGTGGGAGTTTATCCCGGAGGTATCGGCCAAATCCGTGCCGCCCGAATTCGTAGAGGCCGTTCCCGCCACTTATGCTCAGCACCATTTTCTTATAGGGATAAAGCCCGAAGCGGATAACGGCGAGCTAACCGTGGTTTTGTCCAAACCGCTGGATGCGAATGCCCTGGATAACGTCTCGAAGATGATGGGCCTGCCGGTCAGGGCGGCAATATCCACCCGTGCCGCCATTACCTCCGTAATAGATGTCGCCTACGAGCAGAGGACGACGGTCATCGAAGAAGTGGCCGAAGAGCTTGACTCTGCCAGCAACAAGCAGAGTCTCGACCAGCTCATCGATGAGGTTGCAGGTTCAGATGACCTGCTCGATGTGGTGAATCGGCCGCCGGTCATCAGACTGGTCAACGATATTCTCTTTAGGGCTTTGCAATTAAGGGCCAGCGATATTCACGTTCATCCTTATGAGTCAAAGATTCAGATTCGCTATCGTATTGACGGTATTTTATATGACACCCTGAGTTTGAACAAAAATGTCCTGCCATTGATTATCTCTCGTATCAAGGTTATGGCGGGTATGGACATTGCCGAGCGCCGGCTTCCACAGGACGGCAGGTGCAGTGTTCGCTTAGGCCAGCGGGAAGTCGATTTGCGTATCAGCACCGTGCCAACCAGTTACGGCGAACGCAGTGTCCTTCGATTGCTCGACAAAAGCACAGGTCTGTTCGGATTAAACGAGCTGGGCCTGTTGGGGGATGATTTGAAAAAATTCGACTCTCTGCTCAACCGCTCTCACGGTGTGATTTTCGTAACCGGCCCGACCGGCAGCGGGAAAAGCACCACCCTTTACGCCTGCCTTAACAGGATTAACTCGGCAGAAAAAAATGTTATAACCATAGAGGACCCGATTGAGTATCAGCTCGGAGGAATCAGTCAGATTCAGGTTGCCAGTAAGAAAGGGATGACTTTTGCGACCTCACTTCGGCACGTGCTGCGTCAGGACCCGGATGTTATAATGGTCGGGGAAGTTCGTGACATTGAGACGGCCCGTATGGCCATACAATCTTCGCTTACCGGTCATTTGGTTTTCAGCACGCTGCACACGAACGACTCGGCGGGCGCGGTGAGCCGGCTTTTGGATTTAGGAGTCGAGCCGTATCTGGTAAGCTCCTCACTGATTGCCATAATAGCTCAGCGGTTAGTGCGAAAGGTCTGCCCGGATTGCAGAAAGGTCGCCGAGCCTTCGCCCCACGAATTGAGAGAGCTTGGCCTGGGTGAGGTAACAGCCCGGAACGGCGCGAAATTCTTCGTCGGCGAAGGCTGTGATAAATGTTTTCAGACCGGTTACCGCGGGCGAACTGGTATCTATGAAATGATGCTTATTAACGAAGAAGTACGGAACCTGATATACAAAAGGGAAAGTGCCGGTACAATAAAGAAGTTTGCCCTTGATGCAGGCCTGCAGACCCTGCGGATGGACGGGGCCCGGAAGGTGCTGGCCGGGATAACTACTATCTCTGAAGTCTTGAGAGTAACGCAGGCCGACGTAATGTAATTTACTATTGACTATTTATTATTTACTATTTGATGTGTGAGTATGCCACATCAGAAAAAATAGTGAGTAGTCAATAAGAAATAATAAATAAGAAAT
>JBDRTM010000598.1:0-5711 GCA_043824065.1 Planctomycetota bacterium
GCAGTCAGCTTAAGCAGTGCACTGCCGGTTTGATAAGCTGTAGAACAGAATATATAATCTCCGTAAATGACAGGTGTAGAAATATTGGCGACTTTGTTTGCTATCTTGTTATATCCCCAGAGAAACCTGCCATCTTTTGCATCGATGCCTATTAATCCCTTGTTGGTTAGCTGGACATACTGCTGGACATCGCCAGTTGTAGTTACAACAATGGACGAGTAGCCCGCCTCGTCTTTTCCTTTTGGTCCGATGTCAGGCATCGAAGATTTCCAGATAAGCTCTCCGGTCTTCTTATTGAGTGCGGCGATTACGGCCTTCCTACCGCCGGGTGTACATAATAGCTTGTTGCCATCTACAAGCGGTGATTCACTGTATTTCCAGTTCGGACTCTTCCCACCTAAATCAGATTGTAGATTTTTACTCCATAGCAGTTTGCCTGTATCGGCATCTAAACAGACTACGTCACCACTGGTGCCGATTGCATAAATAAGACCCTCATCAACGGTCGGTGTGCAGCGAGGGCCGTCATTATGCGTAGGTCCAACCTTGGCTGCCCAAAGCCGTTTGCGTGTGGACAGGTCGTAGGCAAGAACGCATTGCACATTTTCGGAACCAAGGCGGACGTCACCCATTGTATAGAACCTGCCGTCAACAATTGTGAGACTGGAAAATCCTTTCCCAAGGCCGCTAAGTTCCCACAAAAGTTTCGGTCCTTCTTCGGGCCAGCTTTTAAGCAGACCGGTCTCAGTACATACTCCATCACGATTAGGCCCTCGCCACTGAGGCCAATCAGCGCCCGTGGCAGTACTTTGATAACTCAATCCAATTAGACATAGTGCAAGAGCAAAAACTGTCGCAGATAGATATTCTCTACTTGTTCTTAACATATTCGTAAACCTTACTAAAGAGAACCGTAAATTTTCCGATAGACAGAAACTATGTGCGGATTATTGAAATCGTAACCTGAATTAACTGCAATGACCCATCCTCAACCTTAATTGCTAACATCGACGCAGACCATATCACCATTCGCATTGCGGGCAAAGATTTTGCCGTTGGCAAGAATAGGTGTTGTCCAGCATTTGCTTCTGGGGAGAATCTGTGAGCGGGAGATAGGCTCGAACTTCTCTGGGTCGGCCTTGGCAATGACTAATTCGCCCCTGTCACTTATGATGACCATTCTGCCGTCGGCGCTCATCATAAGTGCGCCTTTGCCCATGCTGCCGTCGGTCCATTTTACACTGCCGTCTTTGAAGTCAATGCACCTAAGTCGTGACTCATCAAAACCGTAGATATAGCCCTTCCAGAATATCGAGCAGTTTATGTGGTTGCGCATGTTCTTGTTTTGCCAGCGTTTCGTCGCCTTGCCCGCGTTGATGCTGACCCGTACACAGCCCAAGTCGTAGCCCGACGAAGCGAATACGTCGCTGCCGACAACGATCGGATCGGAGGGATTGACCTTATGCCTGTTGACAAACGGGTACTGCCAGAGCACTTTGCCGTCGTCGAGCTTCACGCCCTTAATCGCATTGGATGCACATAAGGCGAGGCATTGTTGGCCGTCCATTTTGTAGGGTACAGGTGTGGCGTACCCGCAGACATCTTTACCGTTTTCCCAGATTATCTGCCCGCTTGTCTTGTTAAGGGCGACGCCTGCTGTGCCGAGATTGAATATCAACATCTCACCCATAACCAGAGGCGAGCCGGAGAAGTGCCAGGTGGGCAGCTTAAAGCCATAGTCCCGATTCATATTCTTCTGCCAGACTACCTCACCAGTAGCGGCCTTGAGACAGAAAAGATGTCCCATTTTGCTAATTGTGTAAACAACGTCACCATCGACGGTAGGTGTGGACAGGGTGCCGCCTTCGTATGATTTTGGCTGTAAAGGACACGGATAAATGTGTGTCCATATCTCTCTGCCGGTATTTGCATCCAGGCAAAAGACAATATCGTGTTCTTTCTTGTCGCCTTTTCTGCCTGTGTTGCCCATTGTGTAAACTCGACCATTGCTGATCGTCATCGACGAAAATCCAATACCGATAGACTTCTTCCAGAGCTGCTTTGGGCCGCTTGTCGGCCAATTTGCACTCCAGTTTGCTTCGCTTGTGATGCCGTCGTGATTGGGACCGCGATAGTTTGGCCAATCTGCCGCCTCGGCAGTGCTATAAAAGCCCATTCCAATTGCACATACGCCGAATCCAAATACCAATGCCAGCACGTAACCTTTAACTACTTTTCTCGATTTCATAAAAATTCTCCAAAAATGATAGTTTACTTTCAATCTCATACAAAGTTACGTTACGAATGTCAGCCTTTTAATGTTCTCATAATTCTATAATGACACCGCAAATGCCAATGCTCCCGTTGGACAGGCGTTTACGCATTGGTCCGCGGAGTGCTTGAGAGCCTGAGCTATTGAACGGTCAAAAGGTACCGCCACGCGAACATCAAAACCACGGCCTACAAATGTTAGTCCAAGCTCTTCACCGGCCCTGGCAGCAGTTTGTATGCAAAGACCACAGTCTATACACTTGCCGGCTTCATAAATTACGTCTGGATGTTGAGCCTTTTGAACAAACAACCGGCGCTGGCCCTTGTACCGGGTGGGTTTGGCTTCATAGTCCTGGCCATATTGCTTCAATTTACAAGTATCAGCCTTGCGACAATCACAATGCAGGCAGCGTACCGCTTCTTTGCGGGCCTGCTGGTCGGTGAAACCTTCATCTTTTCCTAAGGGGCTCGTCCGCTTTGCTTTGTCGGCACAGGCTAAGAATTTCTCAATCTCTCCGTCCATTAGTTTGCCGATACGAGTATTGAATTCTTTAACCGGCCCGGTTACTGAGTCCGCCTTCGGCGGGGACAAATACTGACTAATAGAAACCGCTGCCTCTTTCCCGTCCGCCACCGCCCGTACTGTAAGCTTGCGCTTATGAACAGCATCTCCACCAGCGAATATGCCCGGCAGATTCGTCTGGTAAGTTTTGCCGTTTACTTTGATGCCATTTGGGGTTTCTTCAAGGTCCATTGACTCGGCTTCGCCTGGCTTTAGTCCGCTCGGGGACGCCTTACGGCGCTGACCAACAGCCATAAAGACAGCATCAAAGTCCTTTCGCAAATCTTCCATCGATAAATCAGTGCCTACTCGTGTTTGACCTTTAAATTTTATTCCGAGTATTTCAATTAACGCGATTTCCTTATCAAGCACTTCAGTTGGAAGATGCTCTTTAGGAACGGCATAGCGCAGCATACCGCCGGGCTTTTCGTGGTCATCAAAAACGGTACAACGGAACCCAGCCTGCTGGAGATAATAAGCAGCAGCCAGACCGGCGGGGCCTGCCCCGACAATAGCCACGCGTTTATTCTGCGTAGGTTTGCAGGGCGGCAAATATGGGTTTGAAGACTGCAGGTCGAGGTCCGCAACGTAACGTTTTAAAAAACAGATTGAAACCGCCTCGTCAAACACGGCCCTTCTGCATCCTTTTTCACAAGGCTTCGGACAAATCCGTCCCAACACCGCAGGCAATACGATATCTTTTTTGACGGTAGCAATTGCCTCGCGAAACTTACCGGCCGCAATCTGGCGAATCATCAAGGGAATGTTCATCCGGGCAGGACATATAGTCTGGCAGGGCCCGAGGCAATCGCCCACGTGGTCGCTTAAAAGCAGTTCCAAAGCTGCCCTTCTTGCCTGAAGAACTTCTTCTGAATTGCTTGCAACACGCATACCATCTTTAACAACAGTTCCACAGGCCGGCACAAGAGCAGCCAAACCGTCAATTTTGACCACACATACCATGCAGCTGGTTGAAGGCTTATAATCTTTCAGGAAACACATTGTAGGAATCTCGATACCGAGCTTGCCTGCGGCATCGAGAATTGTAGCCCCACTATCAACTTCAATTTCACAATTATCTATAAACAATTTGGGCATTGTTTACTGAACCTCAATAGCATCAACCGGACACACACTCTCACAGGTACCGCAGCGAATACATTTCTCGGAATCGATTTCGTGTTTCTCATACGGCTTCATCTCAATGGCATCAACCGGGCAGTGCTGTGCGCATAAACTGCAACCGATGCAACCATCCGTTACCGAATATGTAATAAGCGCTTTACACTTTCCGGTAGGGCAGCGTTTTTCAAGGTGAGCTTCGTACTCATCGCGGAAATATTTAATAGTTGAAAGAACCGGGTTCGGTGCCGTTTTGCCAAGTCCACATAGACTTGTTCTCCTAACCATTTGAGCCAAATGCTCCAGCTCCTCGATATCGGTTTTTTTGCCCTGCCCGTTACACAAGCGTTCGAGAATGTCCAGCATTCGGCGGGTGCCTATTCTACAGAAAGTACATTTGCCGCAGGATTGATTCTGTGTAAAGTCCAGGAAATACCGTGCGATATCAACCATACAGTCGGTTTCATCCAGTACCACCAAACCACCGGATCCCATCATCGCTCCAACGTCTTTGAGCGCTTCAAAGTCAACAGGAATATGTGCAAGGTTGGCCGGCACGCATCCACCGGACGGGCCTCCGACCTGGACCGCTTTTAGCTTTAATTGGCCTGCAATTCCGCCGCCGATATCTTGTACAATCTGGTGCATAGTAATACCCATCGGCACTTCAATGAGGCCCACTCGCGCCACTTTTCCCGCCAGTGCGAAAACCTTTGTCCCCTTACTGCTGCTCGTGCCAGACCTGGCGAACGCTTCAGGGCCATTGCGTATAATCCACGAGACCACGGCGTAGGTTTCGACGTTGTTAATAAGCGTTGGTTTGTCCCAAAGCCCGCTTTCCGCCGGATACGGCGGCCGCAAGCGGGGCATACCTCGGCGTCCTTCTATACTGGCCATAAGCGCAGTCTCTTCACCACATACGAACGCTCCGGCACCGGCTATAATCTTAAGGTGCAGTGAAAAATCAGTACCGAGAATATTATTGCCGAGAAAACCACGCTGTTGACATTGCTCTATAGCTTTGCTGACTCGTTCGAGCGCAAGTGGATACTCTGCGCGAATATAGAAATAACCTTCATTTGCGCCAACCGTATATGCAGCTATTGTCATGCCTTCAATTATGCGATACGGATAAGACTCCATCAGCATCCTGTCCATAAAGGCACCGGGATCGCCCTCATCACCATTGCATACCACATATTTCTTGTCGGATTGGCTGTTTCGGACAGCGGACCATTTACGATACGTTGGAAAGCCGGCACCACCTCTTCCACGAAGCCCGCTGCCTTCAATCTCGGAAATGATTTCATCGGGACTCATCTGTTTAACACACTTTTGCAGCGCTTCGAATCCATCATTGCGAATATATTCATCAAGGTCGGCCGGGTCAATGTCCCCGCAGAGGTCGGTAGCAATATGTAATTGTTTGCCTAAAAAGTCCGCCACGGGTCGGTCCCGCACATCTATCGAATATCGTGTAACCGGTTCCCAGGCCTTATCGGTTAGTATTTTGTCTAACATTGTGGAGACGGAGTTTTTGATTTTCCAGCTAATTTGTTTCGGCTTAAAATGCCTCAACACAATGGCTCTGGCATCGGCGGGCTGGATTCGTGCATAGCGAAATGAAGCCCCGTCAGCCAAAATCACTTCCACAAGCGGTGCCAGGTAGGACATCCCCGAACAGCCCACACTTTTCACCACGACCTGAACACCTGTTTCTTGGACAGCCTTTCGCAAGGCCTCATACACCTTGGCG
>JBDRTM010000599.1:0-4133 GCA_043824065.1 Planctomycetota bacterium
CTTATTGTGCGGGTAATCTGACCACTGCCGCCCGTGGCGTAAACTTGCAGAATATTGAGGTCATTGGCGTCGATAAGAATTTCACCCTCAAAGTTTTGTCCGCTTGCGGAGTGCAGCCCAACAGGTGGGATTGAGCCGTCATTGTAAACCGTGATATTCGAAATGTTATTGGCATCCAGATCGTATTGCAAGGTGCTGACTATTGCACCGAAGTAGTCAGATGGTGGGGTCGAACTTGGTATTTCGACATGGTTTAGCCAGTATCGCATTGCTTCCTGGCCGGACTCGGTGCTCGCAAATGCACAGTCAACCTTGTGCTGGTTTGAGGCAAGCTGGACATTCGTGCCGGACAGCGTGGCCATCGAGACGGCTAAGGCCGAAAATATCAGCACGAATATCATAGATATGATGAGCACAGCGCCCCGGCGATTTAGCCGTACTGATTTCTTTACAGGTGCCATTTTTTCTCCCCCCGGAAAACACCCATGTTAAAGAGATTTTTAATAACTTCCCTATAACCTGATTAAAGTATAAGAAATGTTTGGTATGAACACAAAATGAAAGAACTAAATGAGTTGAAAAATGTGTCTTTGATGTCCGATATAAACAGCTAAAGCGTGGCTATGAGGTATTTTCCTGTTCTGCAAAGTATGAACTGCGGGCGAAAGGCGAAGATATGACCCAGGAAAATCCTAATTCCACTGCTCTTTGTTTCCACCGGTCAAATCTTGCAGGGATTATATATTCGACAACCTCAAGCGAATTTTTTGATGGTCTTAGATATTGGCCGATAGTAACTCTATCGCAGCCGACGTTGCGCAAATCTTTTAGGACCTGCTCGACCTCGGCGTCGGTTTCCCCCAATCCGAGCATAATTGAGGATTTAGTCTGGATATTATCGGAGCATTCTTTGGCTATTTTGAGCAAATTCAAAGACCGTTGATAGTTTCCGCCGGCCCTGGCGGTTCGGTATAGCGATGGAACCGTTTCAATATTGTGGGCGAATACGAAAGGTAAAGCCGTGCGCAGGATTTTCAGTGACCGGGCCTGGCAGTTGCGGAAGTCGGGCGTTAGTATTTCAAATTTCATATCCGGGCACTGCCGTCTTACTTTGTTAATGCAATCGCGAAAGTGGCCGGCACCGCCGTCCGGCAAATCATCACGATTTACACTGGTAATTACCAGATATTTCAGTCGCATTTGTTTTGCCATCCGTGCCAATCGCGACGGCTCGGTCGGGTCCGGCGGTTCGGGTCTGCCGCAGGCTACCGAACAGAATTTGCAGTTTCGCGTGCAGACGTTGCCCAAAATAAGGACAGTTGCTGTCCCTCTTGTCCAGCACTCGCCTCGATTCGGGCAGTTTGCATTACTGCATATTGTTTCCAAGCCCAGAGAGTTTAGAACTTGCTGGGTACGATGGAAAGTGCCGTCCGCCGGCAGAGGCCTGCGCAACCATGGCGGCAGTTTTTGCCCCTTGCTCACGCTCGGGGCTCTGTTCCCTCGGCTTCGCTCGGGACAGGCTTCTGTCCTCTGCCGTCTGTCCTCTGTCGTCTGCTTCACGAGAAATGCCTTATAAGTAGCTGAGATAATCCCTCTTTTACTTGGCTTATTGAACAGCGTTTGCCGGTCTCTTTCAGTGCTGATGTCATTTCTACACCGTCCAGGCCGCAGGGCGTTATAAACTCAAAGATACTCAGGTCATTTTGAATGTTTATCGCCATACCGTGGTAGGTTATAAATTTCGATACGCGCACGCCGATAGAGGCGATTTTGCTCGTATGCCGTATGTCGCATATCGTATGTCGTTGAGGTTGGACTGAGCTTGAATTCAATTCATTATTTTTGTTCGTTACGTTCTGTGCGTTGGAGCTTTCTTCGTTTGGGGCTTGATGGTTTGTGACCCATAGGCCGGGATAGCCTTTTTGTCTTTCGGCGTGGACCCCTAATTGCTCTAACAATTCTACACCGATTGATTCCAGCTCTCTGATATATTCACTGATTCCGACCTTGCCTGCCGGCAGGCAGGGGTTTAGCTGCCGCAAATTTAAAATCGGATAAAAGACCAATTGGCCCGGATTATGTGCCGTGGTGCCGCCGCCTCTGCGGATATCGACTACGTCGATGTGCTTTTGTGCCAAATCTTCCCTGCCGGATAAGAGTTTGTTGGCACTTTGACTGGCGCCGAGAGTAATGACAGCAGGGTGCTCAACGATTAAAACGGTATTTGTTATTTCGCCCCGGCTTCTTTTCTCACGCAGCCGGTGCTGTAGCTGCAGAACCTCTCGGTACTCAGCCAGCCCGCAATCAATAATGTGTAAAGGGCTTTCAATACCTGCTTGCGCGGACATGAGTTTTCGATTTTGGTTTTTTTCGGCCACAGATTTCACAAATTCAATTTTAGCCGCAGATTATACAAATTGCACGGTTTATTTATTGATGCAGATTTTTTAGTTTTTCACAGATAAAGGAAAAAGGGCTGGCTGGACCAGGTCTAATTTGGTAAAATGATGTTACGTTGAAGGATTTATAATATAAATAGAGATTGACGTCTGGAGTTGCTCAAAGACAGAAAGTTAGAATTATGGCGGTTCGATTTCACCGGCATGCCCGCGAACGCATGGCCGAGCGTGGTGCCACTGAGCAGGACGTGACGGCTGTGGTGGGAGAAGGAGAGCAGTTTGAGGCGAAATTTGGCAGAGCCGGGTTTCGCAGAAACTTTGTGTTTGAAAAACAATGGCGAGGTAAGTACTATAAAACGAAACAGGTTGAAGCTTATGCGGTTCGTGAGGGTGAAGATTGGCTGGTTGTTACAGTGATTGCCCGATACTTCTAAGCAAATTTACGAGGAGATAGCATTATGAGATTCACGTATGACCCACGGTATAACATAGGTTACATTCGCTTCAGGGAAAAACAGGTACAAGTCGAGAGTATCAGGCTAAGCGATGAACTGGTGGTAGATATGGCGCCGGACGGAACGGTTTATGGGATTGAGCTTTTAAACGCTAACGAGCAATTGCAGCGCGAGGATATGGGCGAACTTATCGTAATCAATGAAGCAACCGGCGAACATACGGAACTGCCGCTTATTAAAAACAAGACGAAGACGGGTTGAAGGCCGGTAGCGGGTATTCGTGGTTTATTTCACAGACAAACAAAAAGGGCTGCAAGTATTAAACTTACAGCCCTATCAGATTTCCGTTGGGTAGCTACTTTCACAGTGTTCTGCGTCTGCGAAGCCAGCCGACAAAACCTAAGCCAATGCTGCCAAGCAAAAGAGCGCCGGGGGCGGGAATGACCTCTGTGCTTGGGTTGGGGTCAGGTGAATAGCTTGAATAGCTCAACAAGCTTCCTACAAAATCATCCGATGCAAAGGATACGGGAGACCACATGTCAGAAGTAAACAGAATCGGATCGTCCTGACCCTTCTTCCATACGGTGAAGGGTGGCTGCTGCATCAAGTCTAACCACCAGTAGTCTTCCTGAAGGTAAACATGGAGTTCATCAAAAGTGACCCCTGATTTCTCGTCAAGGTCGGCATACAAATAGCTGCCATCATAACTGAATGCCTTCTCCAGCGCATTTGTAAATATGCCTTCGCCCGTGATTTTGTAGGAGTATGAGTCTTCTCCTTCAGCTGCGGAAGCAAAGAGGCCTATGTTCGATAATTTCTCCAAATCTCCGACATCGTAAGGATTATAGTTTCCCCAGAAACCACCAGACCCACAGGAATCTATCATAACCCATTTCTCTATCTCGGGCATTCCTTCCAGAAGTAATTTGAGTGTGTCGTCCCAAAAGGGTTCCCCTTTGCTTAGCTCGACAATTTCATCGCCTTTATTGACCGTCGTTTCGTCTCCCGTGGCTACATCATAATCCTTGCCAGCACCATGTCCGCTTGCGTAGAATATAAACTTGTCTCCGGGCTGCATCTTGTCTTTAAAGTAATTGACAGCCTTCTCAATCTCGGCATTAGTCACGCCTCCTTCCCCCAGGTCCCCTACCAACAAGTGTCCTTGCTCCCAATTGGACAGATTGTTGGACATTTTTTGGTGGAGCTCAGTCGCATCTTTGATACCATCAGCTGTGTCGTCTGTCACCCCCACAAAAAGCCCGTATATATCGACGGGGTC